>QIDD01000070.1 GCA_003230355.1 Methanobacteriota archaeon | reverse complement strand
ACAAAACATCGAACAGCCGCCGCCACTGGGCGCGGGCAAGATTTATATGCCATGAAAAATGCAGAGAGAAGTGGTGTAAAGTAAAAAGGGATGCCTATGGCAAAGATACTCCTAATAGATGACGAACCAGATATAGTATATCTTGTAAAAAAAGTGCTTGAAAAAGGCGGCCACCAAGTGGAAGAAGCCTACACAGGAGCAGAAGGGATAATAAAAGCTGAAACAGAAAATCCCGCCCTCATCGTGCTTGACATACTCATGCCAGATATAAACGGCTGGGACGTGGCCAAAACGCTGAAATCACAGGATAAAACAAAGAACACGCCAATCATCATGCTCTCAGTGAAAAACAGCCACGACTCAGTGCAAAAAAGCTTCAAATACTCCGGAGCCAGTGCACACCTTGGAAAACCTTCAAAAGGCATTGAAATACTAAGCGCAATCGACAGGGCCCTCAAAGAATCAAATCAACCATTACCTACTCCCCAGACAGACCATTAAAATTAAATACTACCACAATCTATGGATTGCCTGCATTAACAAATTGGAGGTAAAAAAACTATGACAGAAGCATATTGTGTAAAGTGTAGGGCGAAGAGGGTTATGGACAACCCCACAAAGGTGACCATGAAAAACGGCAAACCAGCGACGAAGGGAACCTGTCCCGTCTGCGGAACTGGAATGTATAAGATTGGTGGTTGATTACAACCGCCAATTTATTATCATCACATCCAAATCAGCGTAACACCACATAAACACAATTTTAACACTGTTTTTTTATATTCCACCTTTTTCCGCCAGCCTTCACCCGTTCGGGTTCGACTGTCGCAAAAACGTGGTCGCAAAAAGGACCGACTCCAACCGAACATTGTGTTCGATTGAATTTTATTCGGTGTCGAACTTTTATTAAATCCCATTCGTTGGAGAAATTTGTGTTAGCAAATTTCAGGTTTTTTGATCCCAAAATTTTTTACATAAAAAAGTTTGGAATGGACTCGCCGGGATTTGAACCCGGGGCCCCCACGTTGCGAACGTGGTGCTCTTCCAGGCTGAGCTACGAGCCCGTTTTGTTTTAGAAATAGTGTGTGTGAGGGGTTTAAAGTGTTTCTAGCGCTCCTACGACGTTCCAGAGCGTTGTTCGTGCGTGCATGGGTAGGTTTCGGTCGTTTGTGAGGTCTTCGAGTATGTATAGTGCTGAGCTTGATCTGTTTTTTATGTCTTCTTTTTCGTTTTGGATGATGTTTTTTGCTTCTTCTGCTCCTCGGCGTATGTTTCGTGGTACTGAGTTGTCTTTTATTACTTGGTTTAGTGTTTCGATGATTTGCTGTATTTCTTCGGTCATTTTTTTGTTTCGTCTCCAAGGGTTTTTTTTGAAACTTTCCCTGATATTTTATCAAATAGGTTTTATATCATTGTTTATTAAAGCTTTTATGTATGGATGAGACTGATGAGATGGTTAGGCTTCTTTTGTCTGGTGTGAAGATGTTGGGTTTGCATTGTCCGCGGTGTGGGCTTGTTCTTTTTGATAGGGGTGGTTCGGTTATTTGTGTGCGTTGCGGTGAGGTTCGTGTTGTGCGGGAGGAGGGTGGTTCTGTTTCTGAGGAGGAGTCTGGCGGGGTGGGTGACGCGGATATTTCTGTGAAGGATGTTTTTGAGCGTAAGCGGGTGGATCTTTTGAAACGGCTTGAATCTGAGAGCGATCCTGCTGTGATTGCTGCGCTTTCTGATGCTATTTCTAAGTTGGAACAGGCTAGGCGCGGCCTGGAAAAGTAGGTGTGATTTTAGTTTTTTGTGCATGTCTCCAGGGTTGAGAGGGATATATTTATATAGGCCTTTTGGTCTATATGAAATGGAGAAGGTTTATAGAAAATAATGTGTTTTTATAGGCGTTCGGCGTAGAAACTGTGGATTTCCCTCGAATTGAAAAAAAGAGATATAAAATGGGCAGATATTGGCTACACGTCACTGATTCTAAGGGTTTTGACCCTGAAGCTGAAAGTCTCAGCTTTAAAGACAGGTGGAGGGACACTCTGGCCAAGGTAAAGGTTGACGATGAGGTAATAACCTATATCAAGAGAAAAGGGGAGTTTGCTGGGCTTGGAAGGGTGTCAGGCGTGTCAGGTCTTGAAGGTGACGCGTCCTCAAGTTCGCTTGCGCTCACAGTCCATCGAGTGAAAGTAAAACCTATTGAAGCGCGGCTCCATGCACCGGATCTGAGTTTTATCACGAATAAAGACCGCTGGTATGTGCATTTCAACAAGTCCATCTATGAGATTCCAAAAAAGGATTTTGAAACAATAAAAGAAGGGCTTACAACAGAAAACCCCGCGGCTGCGGCAGATGTTTCATCGAAGCCGGGCCGCCATCTAGATAAATTGAAAGTAGAGATCAATTCCAGAATAGCTACTGGCATTACAGGGCTTGACAGTATCTTGGGAGGCGGTTTTCCTGTGAATTCAACGATACTTGTCACCGGCGGACCGGGCGCGGGAAAGACCATTCTCGCGATTCAATTTCTTTTGCAGGGGGTGAAAAACGGCGAGCACGGCGTGTTCATCTCAATGGATGAGCGGCCTGACGATCTCAGAAAAGAGGCGTTGAAATTCGGCTGGGACCTCACAAAATACGAGGATTCCGGCGAACTTGTAATCGTTGATGTTTCCTACCCCCGTTCGGGATTGCCATCTAAGGAGAAATACCAGATTAACATGCCCTTTACACTTGATAATATTGTCCGCACAGTTTATGAAATCATCAGCCAGATCGACGGGAAAAGAGTTGTTATCGATTCGCTTCCGGCCTTTGGCATCCACTTTGAAGATGAGGCCGAGGTGAGAATCGCAATCCACAGGCTGAACAACCTGCTCCTTAGCTCTGGCTGCACCTCGATTATTACAAGCGAGATCATCCCAGGCCACGACGGCATCAGCAGATTCGGGGTGGAAGAGTTCATCGCAAGGGGGATTATTCTTGCAGAGGTCTATCGGGATGGTAAAGAATACAAGAGGGCTCTCACGATTTTAAAGATGAGAGAGACCAATTATGAACTGAAGAGATACGCCTTTAAAATAGGCAAAGAGGGTATTGAAGTGTTACCCCATCAGGTGGTGTTTTTCGATGAAGCTGCTAGAATCATATGACAACACTGAAATATATGAGCGGCCCGGTGATATCCCGCTCTACAATCTTCTATCCCCCCCTATGAGTCGGGACGACTATCTGATAAAAGAAAATGTGCGGGAGAGGGCGATTATGCAGATTGACATTGACCCCTCGCTTATCCTGGATGTGAATAAGAGGAACAGGATTTTTCAAGAGGAGATATTAAAGATCCTTCTAGAAGGTTTTCCAGAGCTTTCAGACAGTAAGATCGATTCTATTGCTAAGATGATTGTGGAGGAGATGGTTGGATATGGCAGGCTTAACCCTCTTCTGGAAGATGAATATCTTGAAGAGATAATGGTTATGGGTGCAAACAGCCCGGTCTATGTTTATCATAAGAAGTTCAGCGCCTGTGAGACAAATGTTGTTTTTAACTCTTCAACAGAGGTTGAAAATATCGCTGAGAAGATCGCCCGCGATGTGCAGCGCAGGATTGATAGAAGCTCGCCTATTCTAGATGCCCGGCTTCCTGACGGATCACGGGTGAACATCACTATCCCGCCTATCTCTCTTGACGGCGTGTCGGTTACGATTAGAAAGTTCAACCGCGACCCGATTAGCATAATCGATCTCATTAACTACGGAACGATCTCAACTCATCTGGCGGCTTTTATCTGGATTTGTATCGACGGCCTTGGCTTCAGCCCTAACAATATTATTGTCGCAGGCGGCACTGCAAGCGGCAAAACCGCGACTCTAAACGCGCTTATGGTCTTCGTGCCAAAGATGGAGCGTATTATTACGATTGAGGATACGGCTGAGCTTTATCTTCAGCATAAGAACAAAGTCAGGCTTGAGACGCGTCCGCCCAATATTGAGGGCCGCGGCGAGGTTCAGATGGATGAGCTTTTGAAAAACGCTCTTCGAATGCGCCCGGACAGGATCATTGTGGGTGAGGTGCGCGGGCCTGAGGCCAGTACTCTTTTCACAGCTATGAACACCGGCCACGACGGCTCTATGGGAACGCTTCACGCAAACACGGCCCATGATGTTCTCATTCGTCTTACAAGTCCTCCTATGAATGTGCCTGATTCCATGATCCCCGCTCTTGATCTTGTGATAATGCAGCAAAAGCATTTTGACCGCACCAGAGGTATTATCCGCCGTGTCTCTGAGGTTTCGGAGCTCACCATCGGAGAGGCGGGTGGTATTCAGGAAAACAGTGTTTTTACCTGGAATCCGAAGACAGATAAAATATTGGCCACCGGCATACCCTCGCGTACGCAGTTTAAACTTGAGGGCGCTGCGAAAAACCTTGGAACTGATTTCACATCTGAGCTTGTGTCGCGCAGGGAGTTTCTTGAAGGCTTGATTGCCGAGAATGTGCGCAGGTTTGATGAGATTCAGAGCAGGGTGAGTGAGTATATTGGTCGGCGGAATGTTAGATGAATCTGGCACAGGGGATTTTACTTGGCCTTCTGCAGGGTGTTACCGAATGGCTTCCCATAAGCAGCTCTGGCCAGAGCATGCTAATCCTTATCACCCTTTTGCAGGTCACGCCTGCTGAGGCCTTTTCCATCTCTGTTTCCTTACATCTGGGAAGCCTTTTTGCAGTGCTCTTCTATTTTAGAAAGATGCTTTTTGGTCTTTTAGGGGATAGGGCGCTTCTGAGGTTTCTTGTAGTTGCCTCCGCTGCCTCCGCTCTTTTAGGGCTGCCCGTATATCTTGGTCTTCGCGATATATTCTCCTCTGCATCAGGGGAGGCTGCAACCATGTTTATCGGGCTTATGCTTATTTTTACAGGGCTTATGCTTAGAAAGGCGCTGGGCACCCACCGCAAGGAGTATAATCTTGGCGATGCACTCTTAACCGGGGGTGCTCAGGGTGTTGCGATTCTTCCAGGTGTAAGCCGTTCTGGGACAACGATTACTGCGCTTCTGCTGCGGGGCGTTGAGCAGGAGACTGCGCTTTCACTTTCATTTATCATGGCAATCCCGGCAATCCTCGGATTCTTTGTAATCGACTTTGCAAACACAGGGCTCTCTACACTTTCAGCGCCGCTTTTGGCTGGGGTGGCTACCTCTTTTATTGTGAGCCTTGGAACAATGCACTATCTAATGTCTCTTTCCAAGCGAGTTGATTTTTCCGGTTTTGCAATAGTAATCGGTTCTATCGCCTTTTTCATCCCCCTGGCTTTTATTGTATTCGAATTGCTCACTCAGTTTTAAGACCAACCCAGTGAACAGTGCCAACATCCTTTGTAATGGCTTTTTCACAGGTGTCGATTACACCGCGCACGCTGTCAAGGGTAATGTCTCTTCCGCCAAGCCCTGCGATAAAGCTCAGAATCTTCGAATCACCGCTACCGTACATGACATCCCGAACCTCAGATGCAAGGGCGCCCTTGCCAAGGCCGATTGACACGTCTTTTTCAATAACGCCTACAACCTTGGCCTTTCCAAGAACACGTTTAATCTCATCCTCTGGAAGAGGTCTGAAAGACTTGATGCGCAGAAGCCCGACCTTGCTGTCACCGCGTTCATCGATAACGTCTTTGATTGTGCCTGCAACAGAGCCGAGTGTGACAATTATTACCTCAGCATCCTCGGTTTTAAATTCTTCCACAAGCCCGTTTCCATAGCTACGACTGAAGACCTCTTTAAACTCATCGTTCACCTTTTCGATAACACTCATCGCGCTGTCCATCGCCTGCTGCTGCATA
>QIDD01000069.1 GCA_003230355.1 Methanobacteriota archaeon | reverse complement strand
AGTCTTTTTTGCAACCTTTGCCACATGCCCGTTTGCCAGGGAGTGCCCTTTCCGAGACGAAAGCTCCAAGAAAACTTCATTGTCTTTTGCAAGCGCAGCCTCATCCGCTGTGATGAGGCCTGGGTGAGCGAGAATGTCCACATCAGCCATGTTAACCGCGGCGAGATTAGTGCCCGCCCGCACAGGCTCAACCAGGGTTTCACCATGAACAACCACGACCTCTGCGCCGAGTTCCCTGGCTTTTTCAACCAGCTTTTCAATTGCATCCGGATGCACATGAGTGAGCTCCACACCCGCAAGGACCTCCATTTCAAAAAGACTGCTCAACTCCTCACAGGCGGGAACAAGACAGCCCAGCACATGCTCAAGATTGGTCTGATCCACATGATCGGTAATCGCAATTCCTCTGTATCCGAGCACGCTGCATCTCTGCACGATCTCAGAGGGCACAAGCTCCCCTTCAGTGAGCAGCGAGTGAATATGAAAGTCAAACCGTTTATGCATCAAGACTACATGGGGGGACGGGAATAAAAAAGTTTGCACCGATAACCATACATTTTTCAATAAAGATAGATTATTAGAAAGGGATGAATCAGGAAGAGTTTAAAAAGATGTGCGGCGAAGCGGCGGCAAGGGAGGTTGCGAGCGGTGACATAGTAGGGCTTGGCACAGGGTCCACAGTCTATTACACGATCAAATATTTGGGTGAACTCACGCGAGAAGAAGGGCTCGGCATAATCGGGATACCTACTTCAAAAGCAACTGAAAAGATCGCCCGTGAAAGCGGCATACAACTGGGAACATTAGAAGAATATCAGGAGCTGGACATCGCAATAGACGGCGCAGACCAGGTAGACCCCGGCCTCAACCTTATAAAAGGAGGTGGAGGCGCTCATGTGCGAGAGAAGATCGTGGCATCAGCAGCAGAGAGATTTATAGTTGTGGCTGACGAAACCAAGGTTGTAAAGGAGCTAAACATGGCCGTCCCAGTGGAAATCCTCCCCTTTGCGCTGGGCTTGGCAATGAAAAAACTCAGCGAAATCGGCGCAACACCATTCCTACGGCTCGCAGGCAGTAACTACTTCATAACAGACAACAAAAACTATGTAATCGACGCAGACTTCGGAGCCCTGTCGGATCCCCAAAAAATGGAGCATGAGATAAACAAGATACCCGGTGTCGTGGACAACGGAATATTTTCGGACATGACATCAGAGGTCCTCGTGGGCACAAGCTACGGTGTAAAAACATTAAAACTCTAATTTTCCAACACCCTTCCCACAGAATCATGAAGCGCCTTACATCAGGAAGAAAACGATTAAATATCAAATCCAGCAACAAAACGTTTAAGCGGGGGTGTCCGAGACGGCCAAAGGAGACAGGCTTAGGACCTGTTGGCTCAGTGCCTGCGAGGGTTCGAATCCCTTCCCCCGCATCTTTTTCTTTGTGTAAAGAAAAACACGCCTGAAAAAGAAACCCGCATTTCCGTGAAAAGCGAAAATGCTCCAAAAAGAGTTGAATATTTTAAAGTTCAATCGAACACCAGGTTCTTGGGGTAAATACCCTTTTTCGGCCGCGGTTTTGGGATAATCGATCTCTGCGTTTCGGAAACCTATTTAAAGAGTCTTAGTCGCTTAAAACATTGTTATGAAGGACGTTGAATACACTCGGATTGAGGTTGGCGGCTTGCGGGAGACGCGGCAGGGAAAGGTTGTTTTAGATGGTGTTGTTGAAGTGCGGGTGAATGATTCTAAGCCTTTTAAGATGACCATGATTCCGAGGAACCGTGTGGATGCTGCGATTGGCAGGTTGTTTTTCATGGGGCTTATCGGTTCAATGGATGATGTGCAGAGTGTTCGCGAGACTGATTCTGGTGTTGACTTTGAGATTTGCAGCCGGAATTTACCGCTCTCCCCTGTGGATTCTGATTTGACTGTGCATCATGAAATTCTTGCTCTTTGTATGAAGCGGCTTTTTGAGAGCACCGAGGTTTGGGAGCTGACCGGCGGCGTGCATTCAGCCGGGCTTTTTGACACCCGTGGAAGCCTTCTCTTTTGCGCGGATGATATTGGGAAGGGAAACGCAATCGACGCGGTTATCGGAAAGGGGCTTCAAAGCGGAGTTGACTTCAGGCAGTGTATCTTGGCTAGCACTGGGAGGCAGATCGGATTCATGATTGAAAAAGCGGTTCGAGCAGGTGTTTCGGTTGTGGTTTCCCGCGGCGCGCCTCTCGGCTCAAGCATTGTTACAGCAGAGAAATACGGCGTGACGCTGGTATGCTTTGCAAAGGGGAAGCGGATGAATCTATATACTCACAAGGAAAGAATCTTATAACGATAGAATTAGGGAGGCAGCGTAAATGAAGGCGTGGAAAAAAGGAGCGGTATTTGGAGCGGTTGCAGGTATTGTATTAAGTATTATTTTAATTTTTATCACGTTTGGACTTTATACTCCTCCCTTTGGTGTTGGAAGTAATCCCATAAATTATTTTATTTTCCATCTTGTATTAGGGGGAATCTTTGGAGCACTATTTGCAATATCGATTGACCTCTATGGAAAATATGAAAAAAATGTTAGTTATAAGTATCCTTTGGCAGGGGCAATTCTCTTTTTTTTGATAAAATTTTTTCTTATATTTTCTTTCTCAAAGGGCAAATGGGGAATATTCCATCCTCTTGGGTTATTTCGCCTTTTAGTGAAAACTATCTTTCAATGGGATATAGTTCTATTTATCGTTATGGGGCTGATTCTGGGGTATCTTGTAGGAAAAGCCAAAACTAAAGGGCGTGAGCGAACTGGGGATGTGGGAAGATGAGAAGCTATTTTTTACACTAAGTTGATAAAAGTGTGTAGGGGGTAAAAGACGGGGACTTGTGGTTAAGAAAAAGTGTTTCTTCTGCCCCGTCAGTTGTATTTCTTCGGGTTGTGGTGGTTATATAAAGCTTGTGAAATGATTTTATTAATTCTAAATCTGGCCTTTTATTAACATTATTAACCTGATTAATTTACATTGTGAAATAGGGCTAAAATAGATTAGATATATTAAACAGAGTAATGAACGCTCACCCAGATTTCAATTGCCAGGGCCGCCGAACAAAATCAAGCACTAGCAAGCTCTTAGAGCATACCGTAGCATTTATATCTCTCAAGCAACAAATCTTTAAAGGGGTCGCTTTATGAAGGAAAGGAACATATTCATATTCATCCTGATTTCTCTAGTGCTTGGAGCTGTAGTCGGCTCTACCGTAAGCACCCTCTATCTAAGGCCGCAGATTACGGTTTTGAACACCCAGATAACAGAACTCGACTCACGGCTGGAAACTGATCTGGGTCAAATCGAAGAAAGCCTAACCGACCTGAAATCTCAGAGCGATAGACGCGAAAATCAGTCCAGCACAATGGAGGCCGGGCTCGACTCTGAAATCGACCAGCTTAAAACCCGAATAGACCGCTTGGAAGCTGGAAATCAGGCCGCCCTTGAATCTGTGAACACTGAGCTGGAGGACGCAAAGACCAGGCTGGATAAGATAACTTCTGATCTGGCAAGCATCGACACAGAGATCCAAAATGAAGAAACCATAATCAACGTCTATAAAAACGTGTCACCCGCCGTGGTCTTCATCACATCCACAGAGCTTTCCTATGACTTTCAGCTCCAGCAGGAAGTGCCCTCTCAGGGCGTGGGTTCAGGCGTTGTTGTAAACTCTGAGGGATATATTCTCACAAACAACCATGTTGTGGAAGGCGCCGACACAATCACTGTTTCCTTCAAACCTGGCGAGGAAATCGAGGCAGAGCTAATAGGCACCGACCGTCCCACAGACCTTGCAGTCATAAAGATTGATGCGCCTCCCGGCCTCCCGGTTGCATCGCTCGGGGACTCAGACAAGGTACGCGTGGGCATGACGGCTATCGCCATAGGAAATCCATTCGCCCTTGAAAGAACAGTCACAGTTGGTGTTGTGAGCTCTGTCAACAGGACGCTTGATGCTGAAACCGGTGACATCATCTTCGGGATAATCCAGACAGATGCAAGCGTCAACCCAGGCAACTCCGGCGGACCCCTGGTAAACTCCCGCTCAGAGGTCATCGGGATAAACTCTGCCATTATCTCGCCGGTGCGCGGGTCGGTTGGCATAGGATTTGCAATACCCATAAACACCGCAAAAAAAGTGATGACCCAGCTTATTGAAACCGGCAGCGTGTCCCGCCCATACCTGGGAATTTCCGGCGGATCTGTTTCCACATTTCCGCCTGAACTGGAACTCCCGGAAAAAGGCGTGCTCATTGTTGACGTGTTAATCGACAGTCCTGCTGACAAGGCAGGACTCATAGGCTCAGACACCGAGGTCCAGGTCGGGAGCATGACATATCCCTTTGGAGGTGACATAATCATCAGTGCTGACGATGAGCAGATAGAAACAATCGAAGGCCTTTTGGAATTCCTGTCAAAAAAGGAGGTGGGAGATGTTGTTACAATCAGATACCTCAGAGAGGGAGTAGAAGGGAGTTCAGATGTCCGATTAGAGGAAAGGCCAGAGTAAGTTGAAATTAAAACAGCGGCAAGAAGTTACAATGAAACAAAGAATGAATTTTTCTAACAGATTTTTACAAAAGCGAACTTTATTGAGGCTTCATGGAAATTGAAAAAAGAAAGCTTGGTAAAACAGGAGAAGAAGTTACCATCCTGGGTCTTGGCGGAGAAGGGATACTCAGAACCTACGGCCATGAAAAAGAGGCTAGTGATTTAATTAACAGCGCTATAGATCTGGGGATCAATTATTTCGATTGTGCCAGAGCATATTCAGATAGCGAATCATATTATGGCTTGGCCCTAAAAGAAAGAAGAGATGAGATATTTCTTGCGAGCAAATCCCATGCGAGGGACAAAGAGGGAGCCCTATCCCATCTAAGGCAGACCCTTGAGAACATGAAGACAGATCACCTCGATCTTTGGCAGGTGCATGATGTGCAAACCAATGGAGATGTGGAGACTATATTTGGCCCTGACGGCGCCCTTGAAGCATTCATCGAGGCAAAGGAAGAGGGGCTTGTGAGGTTCATTGGCGTGACAGGTCATCACGATCCAGATGTAATCCGAGAATGCATAGAAAGATTCGATTTTGACACGCTCCTGATTCCTGTAAATCCTGCGGAACCGAGCTACAAAAGTTTCCTTGAGGATGTGATGCCCCTTGCCCTTAAAAAAGGGATGGGCGTAATAGGAATGAAGGTCTATCTGAAAGGCTTTGTAAAGAAGCTCCCCCATGTTACTTCGTTGGAACCATTTTTCAGATTTGCCCTAATGCATCCTATATCAACCGCGGTGATTGGCTGTGACACTCTTGCGCAGCTTGAAGAAAATGTGAGATTTGCCTGTGCCCATATGCCAATTACGGAGGAGGAAAATAGAGGGCTTGTGGACACCCTATTTCCCTACTCAAGGAAGCTTATGTATTACAAGCCTTAAATTATCAAGCCTAGAACAATCTTCTTGGACAATGATTAACAAATTATATTAAATAGGGTCCAAAAAATCTTAGGTAGATATAGATTAAGGAATTGAAATGTCTGCTCACAATTCAGAATGTAAACTGCAGGTTGGAGACATATGCTGTTCTCTGCGGTTGGACGATCCCGCTCGAGTTTCATTTTTGAATCGATACTATGAGGGGTTTTTATCAGACGCCGACCCTGCGCTTACCGTCGATGTAAATATTGTCTCACAGGGGGAGGATACCCCGCTTCCAAACTCTATCATAATGTCAAAGACAGTCGAGGGAAACAATTTTAATTTCCACTCAGGTCTGATCACTGGAACGCTGGATCTCGACGGCAGACACTGCACTATCGATGTGAAAGAAGCGCTTTTCAAGCGGATTCGGATCTTCGAGCATTTCCTCTTCCAGACATATTATACTCTGGAAAAAAACAATCG
>QIDD01000068.1 GCA_003230355.1 Methanobacteriota archaeon | reverse complement strand
CAGTCACCAAGAACCCTTTTTTCGAAACCACATCGAAATCATCGACCAAATAATCAATCCTTTCATAATCCTGGAAAAAAACCGGGCTTGAACGGTATCACCTGAAACAAAACTATATTTATGACTATGTGAGTCGCAACAGGCATAGCAAGGCTGCCAGTCTTGTGATATACAAACGCTAAGACAACACCCACATAAAATGTGAAAACATATTCAAAGGGCTCAATCCAAATACTGTGCATCGTGGCAAAAACCAGGGAGGAAAGAAGTATAGCAAAGAGAGGATTTATCCCTGCCAAAGAAGACTGCAACACCCCCCTGAATATCAACTCCTCCACAATACCGAGAAGCAAAAACACAAAAAAAGAGGCGATAATAAACCGTGGGAAAACAGGAGCCACCCCTATAACTATGTACTCAGAATACCCATAGACCACGCCCAAAACAACACCAACAACAACCCATAAAAGATGAGTCTTCTTTATACCCACATCACTTAATCTAAGGCCGTGAGAATACATGTAAAACACAGCCGACACCAGAAGAAGACTATAGATCAAAAGATATTGGTAAAAAATGGAGATCCCTTGCAGAGGCAAAGCCACATTGACTATGCGCAGCAGGGAAACAAGAATAAAAGCGTGGATTATCTTTGCATCCTCCTGCCTAAGATATGTGCTGGAAAAAAGAGCAGCTGTTATAACCCCAAGATGGATTAACGCGCCCCTGTTTGGATTAATATATGTAAAAACCATCTCAGCCGAAGCTATAAAGAGAAAAAATGAGAAAGGCGCAATCATCCTTTTTGACAAACCACGCTCCACCCCAATTAAACCCGAGAGCACGAAGAGAATTATCGCAATGTTAATACCTAAAATCAATGTTTCAGCCACTAACACCCACGCCATATAACCATAGGCAAGCGCAACAGCTGAAACAAGCAGAGCCATTGTGACCTGTTTCCCCTTGACCATAAAATAGGAAAAAGAGAACCATTATATTATACTTTATCCCTCAAAAAAAATGTTTCAGACATATCTGACGGCGAGAAAGACAAAGGTATATATACTACATAATTATAATATTTGAGACATTGAAGAAATTGAAATAGGGCCTGAATATATCGTTTGGGGAAATAGTGGGTATATGATAGCAGCGGCAACAACAGCAGCGGCAACAGCGACGGCAACAACAGCAGCGGCAACAACAACCATCTCAGGGGTTCTCATTGACTTCGATATGGCAGGGTTATTCGCAACGCTGTTTCTGATAGGAATTCTCATATTAAAAGAACTCATTACAGCATCCCCAAACACCCGCCCTTCGATAAAGGGAGTTGTTAACAGCGTCGATGTATCTCTTGCATCTCTCCTCCCCATATTCCTTGTGATCGTAGGATTCAAAATTATGGTGGCCATAGGATAAATATGAAAACGAAAACAATATCTTTCATAATAGCAGCAATTCTATATCTTTCCCTTGTGACCCCGGTTACAAGTGTAAACGTGACCATCTTCGTTAATAGTTCAGCCTCAAACTATCCCGCCGGCATATCCAATAGCTCCTGGACAGTCCTAGCCACAAGCTCAACCATCACCTCCATAGACCCAAGCAAAATTGTGACATCCCAAACCACCAACGCCACAGGACACGCTGTTTTAAACCTCTCTACCGGGACCTATTATATATCCGCCCTCAACTACAACTCCACAGCCCAATACGCCACCCCACTCTATATGGGCATGATTACGGACTCCTACACCGATCTACACATCCTAAACACATCCAACGAGACAACAGGCACCATAAACGACTATTCCAACGCCTCTGCAATAAGGGGGTATGTGAAGGACAAAAGCGGAGCCGGCCTGAACAATGGAAAGGTCTATTTCGGCGGCACATACCGCGGCGTAGACATAACACCCCTATCTAAACTAAAACCAGTAACCACAAGAACCCTCGGAGGACAGAAAGGATACTATGCCATGTTCTTCCCTATTGAAAACACCAGCACCATATATACCGCAACGGCCACGAAGTCCGGCTACGTCAGCTCCAGTAAAAATGTTAATCTAACAAGGGGATTCGGCTCGAGCAGCACAGACCTTGTGAACTTCACCCTAGCATCAACTCCAAGCGGAGGCGGAGGAGGCGGAGGCGTTGCTGTACCGCCTGGAGAGGATGTGCTCCTCGTGGCAAACAGCATCGACAAGGCATTGGCCGCAGAGTTCCTCACATACCTCAAAGCGAACAACATAAAGGCAACGGTCATCAATGCTTCAGAGTTTACTCCTGCGCAGCAAGTGGAGAATCGGATTATCATCATCCTCGGCGGACCAGACGCATATGAAGGCGTGGGCAAGATAGTGAGCGAAGTGCTCTCAGGCGCCGAAGAGGCTACAATAAGAGGGACAGACGCCCAGACCATGCATGTGAAGTACAACGTCTGGACAGACCGATACACAGCCAAGCAGAAGGTCATCATCCTCGCAGGCTCAGATAGGAGCAACACACAGGCAGCTGAGACCAAGTACAGATCCGATGTGAAAACAAAGATCTTTGACTAGGAACAGGAAATCACAAAGATAATAAAGCAAGCCTGCTCCTTTTTTCCCTATCATGATAAATCGAAGACACGCCCTTCTCTCAATACTAATCCTAACAGTTCTTTCCACCGGCACCTACATATTCCTGTCCTCCCAGCAAGAAACAGCTGAAATGCCCCCTGCAAACATTACACAGCCCGAGAAGACACCAACACAAACCACCAACACCTCAAACACCCCGTCTCCAACAAACACCACAACCCCACCCAGACGAATCCATATAAACGCCACACTCAACGTCTCTTCAGGCGGGGTCTTCGCAGCGCAGATAACATATCCTGTCTTAAAGACCAACTCTACCCTCAACGCCCTAGACACATCCACCGCCAGGAGATGGCAGTGGAACATAACAGCAGGCAGCACCAAACAGCTCGGGGTAGTATTTCCAGTAGATGAAAGCGGCGTCTTTAAGGCCTGGCTTGAAAACGAAGAAGAGACTGCAGAGGCCCGATACTCGCTCTCCCCAGGCAAACCCGCCCTCACCGCCTTTCTCGTGGAATCATGGACCCTTATGAATCACCGGTTCATAGATATGCTCGCTCCCGGCGACAAGGTCAGCATAACTGTCGAGGACACGGGAAAGGCCTTCACCATAACAGTAACCGAGGAGGGCTTCAAAGTCACCGAGGGCACAAAAAACCCTGATATCGTATTCATCGTCCACAGACAGACAGACCTCATGGAGTTTGTGACCACAGAGAACCTCGGCGCAACCCTGAGAACCATGATCGGCCAGAAAAAGCTTGCAGTGCAGCTCAGAACAGGAAACCTCTTCAAACTCTCAAGATTTGCAGATATTGCTGTGCGGCTAGGGGTTGTTGATAACCCGCTCTAGACAAATGGATTGAAAAAGTTTGGGGGAAAGTGTCTACACGTCAGCTGACATCCACCCACAGATGAAGGCTTCTGTAAGGCTCCGCTGAGGCGTTTTTAAAGAGGAGAAACTCCAGCTTCACATCCTGCCCCAGCATATCAGGGACAATCCGTACATCCTCCTCCCAGGTGCTGTTATGGGCAAGAACAATCGAATCCCTATAGAGGGTGGAGTTTGCAAGAACCACCTCCAAGGTGTAGTTCAAGGTCTCATATTCCTGATTGACCACACCCACCCTCACTTCTGCATTCCGGCCCAAGACCAGATAAGTAGGGTAGTCTGCCGCCTTTCCCCCGCTTCCCAGGATATAAAACTCAGTAAACCTCTCACCCTGCTTCGGCGTCGCAATCACATAAATAAGCGCTAAAACCGCCGCTGCAATAGAGAGAACAAGCAAAACCGTGAGAACCTTATCAAGACCGCTGCCCGCTTCGAATCTTATTGTTTTTTTAAGATCCAAAGATACAGAAAACCGCTCTTCTTCTGACAGCTTATTTCTGTTTATCTGGGCTATCATCGTTAAAGCAATTATGAAAATGGAAAGAGCTGACGCGATAGGAACGAGCCTGATCCCGAAAGAGGTATAATTAAGCCCAAGCCCTATAAGAGGCACGACTGCGATGCTCAAACCAAAGCTTAGAGCAAAGCGCTCTATGCCGTCAAGATCCTCTTTTCCAGGAAAGAGAGCAGCAATAAGTGCATAGCCCGGCAGGAAGAGCACAAAGGGAAGTCCGAAAACAACCCTCACCGGACTGGCGCTAAGCTGCGGTGTAAAGATAATATAAAGGGTTATGAAAGTCAGCAGCGAAACCCAAGTGAGATCGTTGGAAACCCTAGACATGTTAAGCACCATCAGAACTACTTCAGGGTCTGTTCATGTCTCGTATGAATTTTACCCCTCAAGAGGTGAAAGAACTCAATAACGGGCTTCCTCTCTTTGACTGTAATAGAACGCACAAATGGGGATTTAGGCAGCGACAATATATAAAATTAGGGGGTGTAGGGAGGCGGGCTAATAAAAAGACCGCAAAAGAGGCTAGGTCCTTCTCCTTTAATTATGTTTTCCCCGATAGTATGCATAGGCTCCAAGGCTTCCGACAAGCGGCATGATTAAAAAGATTCGAAATGTAAATAATTATTTAAACCAACTTTTTTGATAATCCGCTATGGACACGCCACACATGATTAGCAAAAAAAAGGAGCTCATAATATTTGTGATTCTAGTTTTAGTCGTTTCATGGCTGCCCATGTTGATGTTTAATCCAATCCCAGAGAACACAATTCCTGCTGAACTGCTTGAAAATCCAGACGCGCTTTTTCCAGATGTCCCCGGCTATTCAAAGGTCAGTATCTCCAAAAACTTCAGTAAATATGCCCCTATATTCGAGTCAGACTACGTTGTAGCTTACACCTATACTTCTGAATCAAGCCAAAGACCTGTCTGGGTTCTGATACAAAAGGCGTCCAAGCCAAAGTCGTTTCACCACCCCACTGCAGGCTACAAGGCCCAGGATTGGGAGATTGTTGAAGAAAATCCAGACATTTTAGGTGAAACCACCATAGAATACCTGCTTGCTGAAAAAAAAGGAGTTAAAAGAGCTGTGATATATTGGTATTTTATGATTATTGAAAAAAAACAGAGATTCTTGATATACTACTTACCACAAGATTTAAGCGATATAGCATTTGTTAGAGTCGAAACCCCCTATGATGAAGAAGCTAGTAACAGGCTTAATGAAGTCGGCAAGGTTGTCCACGAACACATTGACAGAAAAATTGAAGAAACAACGACAGAGAACCCACCAAGTTGAAGTTTATTTTAATGAATATGAAAATAGCGATCTTGTTCCCTTTATTGTAAAAGAAAATCTGCCCCAAAAGAAAACCCGCATTTAGCCCTACAAAACACTCCAAAAATCGTTGAATAAAAAAAACCAATCGAACAAATTTTTCGATTGAGACAATACTTTTTTTTCGACCACGTTTTTGCAGCAGTTTAGCGTCAGCGTAAACTGATGGAAAAAGGTGGAATTTTTCCGGCCGCGGTTTTACTGAGCTATAGTGAATAACGCCTAGCGAAGTAAAAGGGTGGAGCGAAAAGTCTAAAAGCCAGTAGGGTGTTGTCTTTCATTAATGAAGGAGAAGCTTGCGACTGGGGAATCGCTGGAGGTTGATTTTGCCGGGAAACGGTATGTCTTCGAAAAGGTGAATCCCTTTTTCCTCAAGGTAAGTTCTGATGGGGGGGAGCGTCTCATTTCCATTGAAGGCACGGTGGAGATTCGGGTGGACACCAAGTTCTATGAGCGCCCATATTTTTACAAGTGGAAGACCCCTATTCAAGCCAGCTCTAAAACAACGCTCAAGTTCATTCTCAAGCTGCCGCTTCAGAAAAAGCTTGTAGTCGAGGCAGGTAAGCGCGATATTGTGATTGACAGCTTTCACGCGGGGTTGAAAAAGGCGTGGCATGGGCCGGTTTCTGCTGGTGAGCTCTGCGATTTTGTGAC
>QIDD01000067.1 GCA_003230355.1 Methanobacteriota archaeon | reverse complement strand
TGAGCACGGTCTGCGGCGAAAGAAAGGGGATTGAAAAGGCAAGGAAAAACAGAAGCATCGAGGCAAGGGCTGCGATAAAGGAAGATAGGGCTACTGCCGTGGGACTTACACCCATCTCTGAAAATACAAACCCCGCAGCCCGCGCCAGAGGATTGAAAACCGTTGTAATCTTAATCTCCATTTTCCTTTTCCTCACAAAACAACAAATCAAATACTTCTTTGAGGTTAAAAAAGTTTGTCATCCCAGAGAGTATTTATCAACACGGGCTTATAGAATTATATTGTGGTGTTTCAATGAGCGCAGACGATCCAAAGTTTGTAGTGCAAATGCACCGTGCGCGAAGGCTGCACTTTGACCTGCGGCTTGAACAGGGCGGGGTCCTCGTAAGCTGGGCTGTTCCCAAGGAACCGTCAATAGTATCAGGCGAAAAGAGGCTGGCAGTGCAGACTGAGGACCATCCGTTGGAATACGCAGACTTTGAAGGAACGATCCCAAAGGGTGAGTACGGCGCCGGCACAGTCTCGATTTGGGACCACGGCACTTATGAGCCTATTGTCTGGAGCGATGATAAAATCGAAGTCGTGTTCAGTGGGGAGAGGCTAAAAGGAAAATATATGCTTGTTCGATTCAAAAGGGCAGGCGAGAAGGATTGGCTGCTATTCAAGGCAAAAGGTTAGAAGATGAAGAGCCTGGATTGAAAATCGAGTGTAATACTTATATATCACGGGGGGCATAATTGATTTTTCGTGGAGGTGAAGAGGATGGTGGAATATCCAATTAAAATAGATGTTGAATACATGGAGGGCGCGTCCAGACTGGAGGCATTGATAGTAAGATGGCTATATGCGATTTTGCTCTACGTTGTTTTGTCATTATGGAGCATTGCAGCAGGAATTGTGATAGTTGTTCAGTGGCTCTATATTTTGGTTCTGGGCAAAAGAAACCAGAGCATGCATGATTTCGTGGCAGGATTCTTTAGATTTTCAACACGGGTAACAGGTTATCTTTACCTGCTAACCGACGAAAGACCACCTATAAGCGGTGAATAAGTAAAACTATTCTGACAGTATCTCGTCTACGAACCACTGGCTTGAAAACTTGAGCAGATCACCGTACTGCTGGCCTGTGCCAAGATAGTAGATCGGCTTTTTCAAAATAAATGCCACCGAGATTGCGGCCCCACCCTTAGCATCTGCATCAGCCTTAGTAAGGATTGCACCGTCAATAGACGCATACTTATTAAACGCCAAAACCTGGTCCACAACCGCGTTACCGGTGAGCGCGTCACCCACAAATATAACTCGGTCCGGCTTGGCTATGCGAACCACTTTTTTAAGCTCATCCATCAAGTTCACATTCGTATCCATCCTACCCGCAGTGTCGATGAGAACAACATCCTTATCTTTCGCACGGGCATGCTCGATTGCGTCGAAAGCCACAGCCGCTGCATCAGCACCCAGCCCGTGTTTAATGAGGCGCACACCCAGCTTTTCAGCATGCTGCTCGATCTGCTCGATTGCACCCGCCCGATATGTATCGCAGGCCGCGATAACCGATGACAAACCCTCTTTTTCAAGTGCTGTTGCAACCTTGGCAATAGTCGTGGTCTTTCCAGTCCCGTTCACACCGATAAACGCGATTACAAAAGGCCGCCCACCACCGCGAATAACCTCAATCAAGTCTTCATCCACAAATATGTCTTTAAGCGACTTCTTAAGCGCATCTTTCACAACACCTGCCAGGTCCTCACCCCGCTCGAATGTTTTTCCAAGCAGGCTGTTTTTCAAATCGTCTTTAATCTTGTCAACAACCTCAAGCGCCACGTCAGACTCGATAAGTGAAATCTCAAGATCATATAGCAAGTCCTCAAGCCGACTCTCATCCAGCGTCACCTCACCTTTGAGCGCCTCAGAAATCTTCCGGGTATTACTTGCAACCTT
This sequence comes from Methanobacteriota archaeon, assembly GCA_003230355.1. GTDB lineage: Archaea > Hydrothermarchaeota > Hydrothermarchaeia > Hydrothermarchaeales > SZUA-236 > SZUA-236. The sequence goes on along the minus strand of QIDD01000067.1, from coordinate 4,045 downwards.
TTTTTTGAAAAATGAAAACATACTGGGCCTAGCCCCCGCTTTGTGTCTTTGCCATCATCGCCTGCAGCTTAGGAGCCATCTCCTGCGCAAATCCGACGAGCCGCTCAAGCTCACGCCCCCGCCCATCACGAGTCTTCACAAGAACATCTTTTCTAGACTTGACATCAGAAATCGCGTCGGCAAAATTTTTTTTCACAGCCACCTCCGCGCCAATGCCGACAAGCACATTCTCAGTGTCAGTAATCCTTGCCGATAAGAATGAGTCTGCACCCACTGGAAGCAAAATCTCATTGCCCGCAGAAAGCCCGCTCGCAGCCGTTAGCGCTTCAAGAGCCGAGTCCATCTGCATAATAGCGGAATCAATCATGCTGAGGCCCTCCTGCAAAGCCTCGATCTGGCCCCTGATCTGCTCGTATTCCATCATCATCTGCTCAGCGTTCTTCCCATCTTCTACCATAAATCCAGTTCCTCACAAAAGCTCAAGGGCATCTTCGATACGTGAAATCTCAGGGCTTGTAGTCGTTCGCCCGATAAGCGCACCCCGTGAATTGGCGATAAGCCCTGTTCGAATATATCCGACGCCCCGGTTCACAGTTCCAATGTCGCAATCAACCTTTAAAAGCTTTTCAATACTCTCAAGCTCCTCCTCTGAAAGACCGGGGTGGACAAGCGCCCCCTTCGAAGTAGCAACACCAATCGAGCCTACAGTGCGAAAACCATGGAGGTTCATTGCCTCAACCTCCACATCCAGCACGTCTGATATGGCTTGACGCGCGTCACTCGAAAAAAGCGTGCTCACAACAGCGCCTGAGTCATTGGCGAGAATAAGGTTTCCAAGGGCCGTGTGCTTGTCATCGATAACCGCTGTGTTAAGCTCAAGGCCTTTGAAAAATTCAAGTTCACGGTCTGTTATGTTACGGGGCAGTGCAACTCCTGCGCTGTTAAAGGCGATCATAGACCCTACAAGACTTGTCTGGGCAACATCAGTCTGATAAACAGGAATATCAAGCGCCTCACCCAGATCAGAAACAAAGGATTCAGGCGCAGAGGCAGCGGCAAAGGCCATCGTCTCACAAGCCCCCCCATAAACACCGATACTCGGATTACGCCGAATAGTTGAAAGACGGATCATGCGCCTCACTGCACAAGAGAGGCCACAACCCTCCCATCATCCTGTTTCTCAGCTTTAACACGGATCTTCGATGGAATATGCTCGATTCCCCGCTCCCATATCTTTTCGTTCAGCTCGCCTGAGATAATGATATCTTCAGACTTCATATGCTTTTCAAGAAAACGTCTAATGTATCTAACCGCCTTCTGAGCCCTCTTGTTTCGGGGCATCTGCTTAACATCTCGCAAGGGGATTGTGTAAATGCGTTCCATAATAATCTTATACCTTTAGATTGCTTCTGCGCCAGTGCCGCCTCTTCGGATGGGTTCGCACCTTGCCTTTGGTCTTGGCAACAACCCAAATCGGGACCGGCCTGTTCTGCCTGCCTGCCTTTGCAAGCCTGATTTTTTTTGCCTTCATTATTTTTGACATATTTTGGTCCTCTGTGAAATCACCCGGCTTTGAGTGTGCGCGGGAAATATCTTATTAATATCAAGACCCTTCCTTTCAAGGTGGGTTCTCAGTTCTCCTTCATAATCTCCTTTATTAATCTTACTGCTCTCACCCTCCTCGATTTCAAAGAGCTCCGCCGCCATTCGATTGATGGTTTTATGCCCAAAACCCCATAATACTGGCAGGTATTCCACGCCGAAGCCGTCTTCAAGCGCTCGGTAGTCCTGCATGCTGAGACGGGGCGACTTGTCATCGCGGCGCGTGCCGTCGGAAAGAACCGTGTAGCCCAGCTCCGCTGCAGCCGCTAGCGCCTGCCTGTGAATATGTGAAAACGCATGCCGGGGGTAGCCGTCTTTTTCTACGATCTTTGCAGCTTCATCTAAAATTCGGGGTTCAAGATTTATCACCGTGAAATTAAAGCCCAACGCCTCGGCACTCTCCTCTGCATACTTCCAACCCCTAGTCACGCCGAAGGTTGCGCAAACCAACTTGACCTCAAAACCCATCTGATCCAAAAGATACGCGGCAAGACTGGAATCTTTACCGCCAGAATAGAGGAGAGCGACTTTCATTGGAAAAAATAACTTTAAATTGGGAACTCCAATACTTTTGAGTTCTTTCTGTAGCATTCTATACAGGCGGGTTTCAACTTAGAAGTTTTATTTCCCTTCCCACAGATATGGCAATATTTTTCTTGATATTCTTCATCACTATATTTTTTCCATATATTGAAACAATCTATGCAGAATGGAACTAATGGATTAAGTTTTAAAGACTTTTTACAACGAATACAAAACCCTTCTTCTTTTTTACTATAATTCGTTGGTTGTTTTTTGCTATTAACGGTAGATTGTTTTTTACTGTAAAACTTTGATGGAGTCTTTTCTTTAGAAGGTGTTTTCTCTACAATAGGTGTAAAATCAAAGTCATCGCTATTGCTTAGAATGCGTTTGATTTCAGACAATGCATCATTGTAGATTTGTTCATCCGCAGGATCAGATTTATCAATCAACACTCCCATTTCCTTGTTAGTTTGCATTGAGTATTCATAAAAATTCATTGAGGTAATAATCATCTTATCATCATTCAAATAACACTTAGCGTGTAAGTTTTGATAGTATTTCAAGATAACAAACCGTAGAGGTTTTAGGAAATTTAATTCTTCGGGATTGAGTTCTTGCTTTCCAAAAATAATGCGTGTTATTTTTTCATCAGCGTTTCTAATTTTAAGTAGTTCCTTAAAATTTACAGATAGTTTAAGATAGGGAGAAACTAGGTATAGTGTATCATTTGCTTCTCTAATTAATTTTTGAATTTCATAGGTAATATCTATTGTAGTCAAAAATTTTGCCATTCAACACCACTCCTTACACAAGACGAAAATTACGTGTAGTGTTATTTAAATATGTTGTTTCAAAAAACTCGGAAATCTAGCATCTTCATCATCTCTTCCGGGTCGGTGGTCGGTTTTTCTCCGGGATAATTATTTATTAACGATCTGATGTTAGGGTTCAAACACGATTGATATGAAGACGAAATATCAGGAGGCATCTTAACTATGGCAGATGATGAAGAACATGTTTGTACCTGTGGCGGGGCTTGTAAAGAGAAGTTTGTAAAAGTGGATAAGAAAGATAAAGAAAGTAATGCATAGGTTTTTTTGATTTTTCTCCCCGAATTATTGAGGTATGCTGTCTGGCACGCGAAGGAGGTTATGATTTTAATTTTCTTTTAACAGCTTCATCATCTCTTCCGGGTCTGTGGTCGGTTTTTTGCAACTGAAATTTGAACATACATAGGCTGTGGCCTTTCCACCGATTGCCGTGTGGTCTCGTGTGAATTCTGCAATCTCTGTGATCTCAGGCTCTTTCTCGCCTAAGGGTTTGAAAATCACAACCGTGTTCGGCAAATATTCGCTGTTCAACGCATTTAACATAGCCTTTGTGTCCACTGCATCCCTGTCACCCACAACAACAACTTCATGGCCGGGTCCAATCATAAAATCAACAGCCGAAAGCAGATATGTGTAGCCAGCCGGATACTGCGAAACAGCCGTTGAAAAAACCCTTCCAACATCCTCAGCCCGTGTTTCAAAAGCTGTGTTCCCAGTCAATCGGCTCAGGCGCAGCAGATTATACATGGCCGCCGAGTTACCCGATGGAACCGCGCCGTCATAAACCTCTTTTTTACGCAGTATCAGCTCCTCACCGTCACCTGCCGTGTGATAGAAACCGCCGCCTGCCTCATCCCAGAAATGCAGAATCATCCTGTTTGTGAGGCTCACAGCACTGCTCAGATATTTAGCATCAAAGGACGCTTCATAAAGTTCAAGCAGACCCCAGCAGAGAAAGGCATAGTCTTCGAGAAAACCCTGTATCCCTGCCTCGCCATCCTTGTAACGATGCAGAAGCCTGCCATCATCGGTTCTCATCTCATCGAGCACGAAGTCTGCAGCCTTTTTCGCAGCGTCAATGTAGAGTT
>QIDD01000066.1 GCA_003230355.1 Methanobacteriota archaeon | reverse complement strand
AAATATTATGATCTCTCGTACTGGCTCTGGATTTGACGTTGTGCTTATCACAGCTGAATATTATGATGACCATCCGCTTTCACCGGCAGGTGTAATAGCCCGGGTTCTCGACTCCAAGGGCTATTCTGTGGGCATAATTGAAAAGCCAAAATCAGATGAGGATTTTTCGCGGCTAGGCAAGCCCAGACTGTTTTTCGCAGTTACATCAGGCTCGATTGACAGCATGCTAAACAACTACACCCCGCTGAAAAAAGAACGGGCAGCAGACAAGTTCAGCCGTGCAAGTGCAATGCCGAATCGGGCCGTGATTGTTTACTGCAACGGGATTAAAAAAAGTTTCAAAGACACGCCCATCGTGATAGGTGGAATCGAGGCGTCGCTGCGAAGATTTGCCCACTACGACTACTGGGACAATGCCTTGCGCCGCAGCATAATGTATGATTCCAGGGCTGATTTGCTGGTCTATGGAAACGGTGAAAAACAGGTGCTTGAAATCGCAGATCGGATCAGCAGGGGAGAAGATACGTCAAAAATTCCCGGAACCTGTGAAATATCTAAAACACTGCCGGAAGGATACAAATGTTTGCCAAGCTTTACAGAGGTGGTCGCAGACAAAACCGCTTTTTGCAAGATGCAGACAGCCTTTTCCAACCAACAGAATCTGGCGCAGGAATACAATAACAACTATCTACTCCAGCACAAATCCCCGGTTTACACATCGGATGATCTCGACTGGATATACAGCCTCAACTTCACACGGACCCTGCATCCAGAGTCACACCTTAAAATGGCGCGGTTCTCAGTTGTCACCCACCGAGGCTGCATCGGTGCCTGCAGCTTCTGCTCCATCTCACTTCATCAGGGTGAATATATTATTTCACGGTCTGAAAAAAGCATCTTAGAGGAGATCGAAAAACTCACCAGTCACCCGGATTTCCGGGGCAAAATCGATGACTTGGGCGGGCCAAGTGCGAACATGTACGGCATGGACTGCGAAAAACGGTGTGGAAAAAATTGCCTCGATTGTAAATCGCTGGATCTGAGCCACGCTCGCCTGATAGCTCTTATGAAAAAAGCGCGCAAAATCAAGGGGGTGAAAAAAATATTCGTGCGCTCCGGCGTGCGATACGACCTTGCCGTTAAATCCGAAGAATATGTGCGAGAGCTCACCCGACACCACGTCTCCGGCACACTGAAGATCGCGCCTGAGCATTTTTCAAAAAAAGTCCTGCGCCTCATGAACAAGGACCACAGTGGACTTGAAGAGTTCCAGAAGATGTTTAAGCGCATGAATCAGGGTAAACGCCAATCGCTGCGTTATTATCTGATGATCGGCCACCCCGGTGATGACCTGCGCGAAGTTGAATACATGTGCCGACGGATTGAGGGACTGGAAAACGTTGAACATTTCCAGCTCTTCACACCCACGCCAATGACTGTTTCCTCCTGCATGTACTGGACAGGACTTAACCCGTTCACGCTGAAGCCTGTGAAGGTTGTATATGACTATCATATGAAAAAGCAGTTGAAGCGGCGCATGCTCAGGGCGATTGAAACGTCAAAAAAACAGGACAGTTAAAAACAAAGGCCGATTAACCGAGGTTGACTCATCCATCAGTATCTAAAAAGTATTTATTATAAGCAGTGAACTTAAAATAGAAGTTTGAATGATGAATGGACATTGATATGAAAAACAAAAAACCCGCAAACCTTGATGTGAATCGAGGGGGAAAACTAAATTTATTTAGATTTTTCATCCTACTTATCCTAATCCTCTCATCTACAGCTACCGCAATGGGGACGGTGGAGAAAAGCACTCTTTTAACTGCAGAGAGAATAAGCGAGCCCATCACTATCGATGGTTATGGCAACGAGTCAGCATGGAGCAGGACCAGCGTTCTCACGACCCTTTTAAAGGATGGAAGTATTGGAAAGGTTGATGTTGACATAAAAGCGCTTTATGACAAGGATTATATCTATTTTTTTGTGTCATGGCCTGATCCGACGGCAAGCGTGACAAAAGGCATTTGGACCTATGATGGAGCCCAGTGGACAAGCTCGGAAGACGAAGACCGCCTTTCATTTATCTGGAACATCGACGGATCAATCGCTGGCTTCGACATTGCTGGTTGTGCAATGCTTTGCCATGGAGATAGAATGCATACCAACTCCCCAGATGAAAGAGGAGACGTCTGGCATTGGAAGGCGGCTAGAAGCGGGCCTGTGGAAATCATGGACGATAAGTGGATGGACGATAAAATAGTTGAAGATTATACATATGAAGCAATTGAGGCCGCACATCATAATGACAAGGGCAACGAAATATTCTCCCGCAATATTAATGATGGGGAAAACGCTCCAAGATACTTTGAAGCCGCGCCGGTGGATGAAGAAGACGCAAGATTTCTTTTTGCATTTGAAGTCGAAAGCGGGGAGGCAGTAGAGCTGGGAACAGCCAATATAAACATTGGTACAACCGTTCCAGGCTACATACTTCGCACGCCATCCGGGAGTAGAGGAGATATAGGGGCCAAAGGAATTTGGGAAACGGGCAGATGGAACGTGGAGTTCAAACGACTCCTAAAAACCGGCAATGACGACGATGTCCAGTTTGACACGACAAGGACCTACCGCTTCGGCATTGCAGTAATGGACAATGCAGGAGGGTTTGAGGCCTTTGGCAAGGGACACAGCTTTGATCTGGGTGCAAGAACCCTTGAGTTCGGAGGGACAGGCTCAAAAGAGGTAACAGAGCTTGTTCTCGTCAGAGATTATCTTATCACAGCCAAGGCCTATGTAAATCGAGATGAAAGCGGCCTAGCATTATCAACTGTAAGTGATGCGCTTGTTGTGTTCAATCGGATCAGAGACACTGTTGCAGATGTTGACCCTGAACTTTTCATTAACATAAGAAACGGCTTTGCCGCCTCACGGAGAAATCCTTCTCTTGAGAATTTGGACAGCCTCGTTGAAAACGTGGATCTTGCGGTCCTGACACTGCAGGGAAAGAGAGAGCCTGCAGAGGCCACTCTTTGGCTGAAGATACTTGTCATTTGGGGTAAATTCGGCATCTTCGCATTCGTTGCACTTGCATTACTCGCCCTCTACCCGATCTACCGGATGCTGAAGATCATAACAAAACCTCAGTTCCGAAACCTTGGTCTTTTTATGTTGATCATCATATCACCAATATTATTAGAGGGCGTGGGCAGATTAAGCGCGTTATTAAAGATTCCATTCCTACAAAACTTCAGCTTCACAACATCTGAATCTGTCACCATATTTTGGGTTGCAGGCATGTCCATAGCCCTTTACCTGGGCAGGATAGGCTTCAACGAAATAGATCAACTATTAAAATCCCTTGAACACTCCAAAGAAGAGCTGGAACTGCGCGTAGATGAACGTACCAGTGAGCTTTCAAACGCCAATGTAGAATTGGAAAGTGAGATTGCCGAGCGCAAGCAGGCAGTGCGGTCCTTGAGAGAATCTGAGGAGAAATTCAGGACCCTTGCAGAGAAGTCGCCGAACATGATCTTCATAAATAAAATGGGGCGGGTGGTATATGCTAATGAAAAATGCGAAGAGGTTATGGGATACAGCAGAGACGAGTATTACTCGCCTGATTTCGATTTCACTACTATGATCGCACCTGAACATATAGGACTGATAAAGAAGAATTTCGAAAGACACCAGAAGGGCGAGGAGGTCGAGCCATACGAATACACACTTATCACCAGAACTGGGGAAAGAATAGATGTACTTCAAACATCGAAATTGATAAAATACGGGGGTGACATCGCGCTTCTTGGAATAATAACCGACATCACCGAGCACAAGCGCGCGGAGGAGGCGATGAAGAGGCGGCTGATGAAGTACAAGTTAGATGAGGGAACTCTATACATGGTGGAGGAGCCTGCCCCGCTTTTGTCAAATGAAGTCCTCAAAGACCTTCTCAAAGCCGGATATCAGGGCTTTATCATCTCACGGATGACTGAAGAAAAACTCAAAAATGATTTTGAGGACGCCGTCGAGTTCTTGTTGGTCTCTGAAAAAGGTGGGGAAAAGACGCTTCGACCTGATCTAAAGGAGATTGAAGATAGAATAGAAAGTCTGACTAGGGGAAGCGCTGTCCTAATCGACAGGCTGGATTATCTGGTCTTCAAAAACGGCTTTAAGAAAACTCTCGCCTTTGTCCAGCATTTGAAAGAGATTGCCTATTTTATGCGTCATTTTGTTATCTTGTCAGTTGATCCCTCAACTTTTACTAAGCAAGAGTTAGGGCTCCTCGAAAAAGAGACAGAGGAAGTCGAAGCTTTGCATAAGGCGAGACTGCCTGAGGACCTGCTTGAGACTTTGAGGTTTATCTACCAGCAGAACAGTATAGGGCTAAAGCCCTCTTATACTGATGTCCGTAAAGAACTGAGGATAAGCAAGCCAACGGTAAGAAAAAGGATTAAGCAGCTTGTCTTTGCCGGTTACTTGATAGAAGTCACAAAAGGCAGGTTCAAGGTTTTGGAACTGACTGAAAAAAGCAGAAATCTGTTTTTGGAATAGTTTCACTATTTTTCCCTAAGTTTTTCACTTTTAAGATATATGGGTAAAGGTTACTGTTAGAACCATGACACAAAAAAGAAGGTCAGGTGCAAACAAATGATGTCCGATTTTGTGAATGTGGTCAAATCAACGAAATCAATAGAGAATAACCGCGCAGATTTTAGCAATGATACTCACCATCCCGACCGTGGAGTCGGCTTTAACCAGACCACCTCAACAGGTCCTTCTTTCAAAGCCGACTCCCCTCCCACCCCACATTACTTTAGTAATTTAAACAGACAGAGTAGAAAGCATATTAACATAGTCAGTCCAGAATCGATAATCCAAGTTGATAGATATGCTGACTACGCCAGATACCAGATAGGCACTGGTTCTCCCGTCAAAACCGACTCATACACAGATAAGGGTAACACGAATCAAAGTGAGGGGCCTGTTGCAAAAGGGCATTTAACAAAGACCCCTACAAACTTCAAATTAGATAATGAAGGGCTTTTTAAAAAAATCGTTGGCATATATGTGTTTGTAAACTTTTTTATTTTACTTTCTATTTTATTAATAAAAATAACAAGTACAGTGGGGAGCCCATTTTGAGTAGACACCACCCTAATACAGGGGATTTTACCCTTTTGAATTTGAATAGTTCTTCTCTAGCCCATTTCGGAGTCGGCTTTAAACAGACCCACTCAAAAGATTCGTTTTTCAAAGCCGACTCCTCTACCACCCCTTCCAATGGCACTGCGGATATCTCAAAGGAGCTCTATGGACTGGCTCGACGAGGAGGTGGGCACTATTTCTGAGATACACCACAAAACCCAGGAGATCAGTAGGGTTGAGAACGTAGAAGTATCCTGTGAAAAAGAGCATCCGATTACGACTTTGAACTGGATGGAAAAGAAGGTATCAGGCCTTGACACAGCCTTATTTGACTTCGAAAGGCAATTTATAGCGGTGCGGGACCGGCTAATAGAAAACATTGTTTCTTCTGATGATGATTTTGTCTGCCCCGGTTGTTCCAGAGCTTTCATGGACTTTGAGGAAGATAAACGGTCTTATATGAATTGCCCGAGATGCGGTTATATCATAGTGTTCGGGACTCTTTGAAAAAGATTTTTTGGAGTTTTTACACAAGTCCACCTTTTTCCACTCCACTTTTTAACTGTGCTATGCGCCTCTGGCTATAGCCCAGCCAAAATGCGGCCGGAAAAAGTATTGCCCCCAATCGAACAAAGTGTTCGATTGAATTTTTCGATGTCGAGCGATCAACCCTTTTCCGCCCACCCCGAACTCTGGGTCCATTTTTGAAGATATGGGCTGGCTCTAACCTGTTTCTGCAAGGCAATGTACTCATTTATCAGCTTTTCGTTTCGAGTACACCAAAACTCCTATGCACCCTTCACTTTGAAGCATTGGATTGAATCGTATTCCTGTGGCTGA
>QIDD01000065.1 GCA_003230355.1 Methanobacteriota archaeon | reverse complement strand
ATAGAACAATATTATTTGATATATATTTCATAATTGGAGCGGAGGAAATGAAAACATGAAAAAAATAATCTATAGTTTAATAGTGCTTGCAGTAATCGCGGTTCTCGCAGGCTGCACAGGCGAAGCACCCACATCTCAAAGCGGATACGCAAACCCCACAGCCCTTGTAGAAGCCGGCTGGCTCGCAGAAAACATTGACAGCAAAAACGTAAAAATCATTGCTGCACATGCATTAAAAGACTCATACGAGTTTGACGGCCACATCCCAGGCGCAGTCTACCTCGACTACAAAACCGACATAGTGGATGAAAACAATCCCACACCGAACCAGATGGCCCCCCGTGAAAAGGTTGAAGCCCTGCTTCGACGCCTGGGGATCAAAAACAAAGACACCCTAGTCGTCTATGACGACACAAACAACATGATTGCAGCACGGGTCTACAATGTGCTCAAGTTCTACGGCCACAGCGATGTGCGCCTCTTAAACGGCGGGAAAAAAGCCTGGACCAAAGCAGGAGGAGATCTTACAACCGAGAAAACCGCTGTAACAGCGTCAGACTACACAGCCAGAGACAAACCGGTAAAAAGCTACGTGAACCTGGAATATGTTTACAACAACCTCAACAACCCTGATGTGCAGATCGTTGATGTACGGCCCACCGACCAATATACAGGTGAAAATGTACGGCCTGGAATCGGCAGAGACGGCGGCCATATCCCAGGAGCGATTAACGCGCCCGGCGGCATGACCTGGAACGATGACAAAACAATAAAATCCCCTGAAGAGCTAAAAGCACTCTACGCAGAGCGCGGCGTTCCGATGGATAAAAAGATAGTTGTCTACTGTCACAACGGCATGCTCGCATCCTATAGCTGGTATGTGCTAACAGAGCTTGTAGGTTACCCAGATGTTGCAATTTATGACGGCTCATCGCTGGAGTGGACAAATCACCCTGACACTCCGCTTGTGAAGGGAGCAGGTCCAGGCACACCAGCAGCCGACCTGCCGCCGCTTTAGAAGTAAGCAGGACGGCAAATACAATCGGGCCGTAGCTAAAACCTGCGCGCCCACCTCCCACATTTTTACAGCCTCACTTGAGATTGAGCTTAAGTCCTGATTTCAATAAGTTCGCCGTATTTGTGTTTGAGAAAGACCTTTGCATTCTTCTCAGGCAGCGCCACGACGTCTTCGGTTTTAAAGGGCCCGTAGGTCTTTTTGTCAGAGCCCACAATCGGCGGAAGGTCCTCAAGTATGCGCAGAGTTATAATGCCTGAGCCGCCAGTTTTCACCACGGGTTTTTTGCTGTCAGCCTCTTTAGTGGGCGAGGATTTTTTTGTCTTTTTACGGTGCTGCTTTTCCTTTGCCTCACCCTGGCTTTGAAAATCCGATCTCCTATTTTTAAGCATGGCTACAAGGTTTTCGAAAAACTCTTTTTCCGCAGGTGTCGCGTTAACAACGTCAGAAGCATCTTCATCTGACCTGGCATATGACACGGCGAGGAGAACGAGTTTTTTCTCCCTGCTGCTGTAGATGTCGCCTGCAAGATTTCGCAGGTTTTCAATCTCCCGTGAAAAAGGAGGGTAGCGCTCCTCAGCGTCTCTTACTATCTCCTTAAGCTCGCTGTAGAAGTTTTCGCTCACTGGCTGAAGACTTGGTGAGGCGCGCTCCTTTCGAAGCATTTCGCCAAGAGATTTCGGATCACTGTCCATATCCTATTGGATTGACAGCTTATGTTATAACCTTTTTTATTGGCACCCTCAAATTTGGGCGGATGTTGAGAAGCGTTAAATACGATCTCTGCAAAAACCAGAGGTATGAAAAAAGCCCTCATGGTTGTTGGCACATCTTCGTTTGCAGGTAAAACATTGATTGTCGCCGCGCTTTGCAGAATCTTTCGAAACGCAGGATTTAGCGTCGCTCCTTTTAAGGCGCAGAACATGTCGCTGAATTCAGCGGTGACAGAGGATGGATGCGAGATTTCACGGGCCCAGGCGCTTCAGGCGCTGGCAGCGGGAGTTGAAGCCACAGCAGATATGAACCCTATCCTTCTAAAGCCCATGGGAAAGGGTGTTTCACAGGTTGTGCTTTTCGGCCGGCCCTGGGGCGATATTTGTGCAGGCGATTACTACCGGTCTTTTGTCGCCGAGAAGGGGAGAGATGCGGTGCGTGAGGCTCTGCGCCGGCTGACAGAGCGATTTGACATTATTGTGTTGGAGGGTGCGGGAAGCCCGGCAGAAATCAACCTGAGAGACAGGGATATCGCCAATCTCTGGGCAGCTGATGCAGCAGATGCAAATGTGATACTTGTAGCTGATATTGAGCGGGGCGGAGTGTTTGCAAGCATCTACGGCACGCTATGCCTGCTTGAGCCAAGCCATCAGCGGCGAGTAAAAGGTGTAATCATCAATAAATTCCGGGGCGATGAACGTCTGCTTGAATCCGGGATAAGCGAGATTGAGAGGCTTACAGGCGTGCCGGTTCTCGGTGTGCTCCCATTTATTGAGGGTCTGCGTCTGCCGGAGGAGGATTCACAGGGACTCCGAGCCGCAGGGGCGGATGGCAGAGCGGATGTCGTGGTTCTGCGCCTGCCGCGGATATCGAACTTCACAGACTTTGACCCTCTTGAACTGGACGGGCGGGTGTCGCTGCGTTATGTTACGCGTCCAGAGGAGCTTGGGAGTCCAGATGCAATCATTATTCCAGGCACGAAATCCACTGTTGACGACCTCAAGTGGCTCAGGGAAAAAGGCTTTGAACGTATCCGCGCATTTCAGGGAAGCATCCCTATCATCGGCGTCTGCGGAGGATATCAAATTCTTGGCCGCGAGATAGTTGAAGGCGGCGGGTCTGGGAGTCACAGGGGTCTGGGGCTGCTTGATGTCGTCACCCGCTTTGAATCATACGACAAAAAGACAGTTCATGCAAGCGGGACCGTGGATGCGGAGCGCGGGCTTTTTCAGGGACTAAGGGGAACCACAATTTCAGGATATGAGATACACATGGGTGAAACACGGCTTGGCAGCGGTGCGCGCAGGGTGTTTGCAGACGACGACGCAGGGCTCGGCGCAGCCGACAACAGTTATATGACCTTTGGAACCTATCTGCACGGGCTCTTCGACTCGCCTGATTTCAGAGAGGCATTCATCAACCTTATAGTGAAAGATTCAACTAGCAGCAAAGACTGTGAGAGCGGGGAAGCCGTTGACATGACAGAGGCGTGGGATGAATCTATATCCCAGGTAGCAGAGACAGTGAAAAACAGGGTTGATCTCAGTTGGTTCTATGAAGAGTGAGCTTATCTTCGTCTTAGTCCTTGCCCTGGTTTTGGACAGGGCGCTCGGCGAGCCGCCGGACACGTGGCATCCCACTGTTTTTATGGGCAGGGTGATAGGATATTTAGACCAGCACATTGGTTCTGGAACGCTGATTCTGCTTGCCACGTCCATTGGATTTACGGCACTGTCATATGGGATTTTAAGCCTGGTCAGCGGAGGTGTATTGCTCGGCGTGTCGGCTGTGATCCTGAAGATGACCTTTAGCTGGCGCGGGCTTCGAGATTACACGACCCCCCTGGCAGCGGCGGTTGAAAGAGGAGACCTAGAGGGTGCAAGGAAATGTGTGCCTTTTATCGCAGGCCGAAACCCAACTGGGCTTGATGAGGCCGGGCTTGTTTCAACAGCCGTTGAATCCATTGCTGAAAGCAGTGTTGACAGCGTGGTCGCACCCCTCCTCTTCTTCGGCGCATTCTCAGCGCTTAGCCTTGAGGCAGGTGTTTCGGCAGCGGTCTGCTACCGAGTGGTCAATACCCTTGACTCCATGTTGGGACAGCCGGATAATCCGAAGGGGTTTGTTCCTGCTAAAACCGATGAATCATTGAACCTAGCTCCAGCCAGACTTGGCGCGGTTCTGCTACTCTTTTCAGGTGCTCTTCTGCGTCTGCCGGTGGGTAGGGGACTGCGCATTTTCAAGCGGGACAGAAACACGACTGCGAGCAGAAACGCCGGGCAGACGATTGCGGCCATGGCAGGCATACTCGGCGTTGTGCTTGAGAAAAGTGGGAGCTACAAGCTTGGAGACCCACTGGCAGAGCTGAAACCGCGACATATTTATGAAGCCCTGAGAATAGTGGACCTTCAGATAGTGACTCTTACGGCTTTGATGGTGATATATTGGATTTGACAGACTTTGCGAAAAAAACTGCACTTGAAGCTGGTGCAGAGCTTGTGGGTTTTACCAGTCACGGCGATGAACAAATCGTTGTGCTTGGGTATCCGGGTAACGGCTGCATCGATCTGCTGGAGCTTGATAGACTGGCTGAAGGTGTTGCAGGAAAGTTTGAAAAACATGGCTACAGCTCCCGTGTGATCAGCTCCCATGACGGCGGAGTCAGCCTTCGAATGCTTGCAGAGGATGCGGGACTGGGATTTGTGGGCAGAAGCGGGCTTCTGATTACAGCAGCCTTCGGAGCGCGCGTGCGATTATCAGCAGTCGCAACAACAGCACCTCTCGCAGTGAATGAAGACCACAGCGCAGCTGATGGATGCATGGGATGCAGGATATGTGAAGACGCCTGTCCCAGCAAGGCGATAAAGCATAAAAGCGTGGAAATGTGCAGGGCTCACGTTGATCCACCGGCTGAGGATCGGTGCACAATCTGCGTCGATGTATGCCCCTATCCGAGGTAGAGCTATGTTAAAGGCTTTGTTCAACAACGTCGGCTTTCTCAGCATCCTGCCAGTTGGAATGGCCAGATCCCTTGAAGACGTTGCAAAACACATGTATCTCTTCCCAATCGTTGGCGCGGCTTTAGGGTTGATTGCGGGCCTTGTTCTAACATTTATGCAAACCGGCCTGCCAACATCTGTAGCAGCAGTTCTAGGATTCTTCACACTCCTCATCCTAACAGGATTTCATCACCTCGACGGCCTCCTCGACCTAGGAGACGCCCTCATATACCGCGGAACACCTGCAAGGCGAAGGGAGATACTCCATGACACTGCTACAGGCGTGGGCGGTTTTGGAGCAGGACTCTTCATAACACTTACCGGTGTTTTCGCGACGATCGAGTACATCGGTCTTGGTGGAAGCGCGGTCCTTTTGTTCACAGCCTCGGAGACTGCGGCAAAGCTTGCCATGGTGCTCTGCGCAGCAATTGGTCAGCCCGCCTTTGAAGGCACGGGCAGTATTTTTACGTCTGCGCTGAAAAAGAGCCGGTGGCAGGCCCCAGGATCAACCCTGATTACTGCGGGGGTGCTCCTGCTTCTCGCCGGGCCGATCGGGCTTTTGCTTCTCGCAGTCCCCGTGGCTACAGCGCTTTTCTTTGTCTATCTTTCGAATAGGCTGATTGGTGGTGTGAGCGGCGATGTCTTCGGCGCGGTGAATGAAGTCACACGACTACTCGTGATGCTGGTGATTCTTTGGATGCGCTTATAATGGCAGGAGGTCGGGGGACGCGGATGGACAGTGTTTTAAAGCCGCTTATTCCCTTCAATGGCAGACCCATAATCGGGCGTATATTCGATGCTGCCACGGGCTGCGATGGAATCAATAATGTGTTTGTTGCAATCACGCCGAAAACACTGCGAATAAAAGACGCCGTTGAGGCTAAATTTATCGAGACATGCGGCAAGGGATTTGTAGAGGATTTAGTGGCTGCGATAAAACAACTGGGTCTGAGTAAAACTATGGTCTTGTCGGCTGATCTTGCGCTACTCACAGCTGAAGATTTGAATTGGGTGATAACAAAATATCAGAGATTTGGCACACCGGCCCTGGCGGTTTTTGTGCCGACGGGAGTTTACAGAGAGCTGGGACTGCAACCCGGAATAGAAATGAACGGTCTTGTGCCGGCGGGCGTGAACATCGTTGACGGCGAAGAGCTTAACGGAGAAGAGTCGCAACTTGTCACTGAAAACCCCAGGTTTGCATTCAATATTCCAGGTTTGCATTCAATGTTAACACGCCGAGTGATTTGGAAAAAGCGCTTGAGTTTGCAAAAGAAACAAGAGTACAATAGGATTTTCAATTCAATTATTAGATTATTAATTTAAAATTTTTTCAATGCACACTTCTTCTTCAGGACACGAAACTCACTTAAAAAAATCACTTGGCTAATAATAATTCTAAGAATAGTAAATTGGACGTAAAACCAAAAGCGAGATAATTATCACCGCTAAAGAAAAAAAAGCCATCATGAGCTTACCAGCAAAACCCTCAACTTCACCAAAAGGAAACTCAATTTCTTCGCCCATAATCTCTCTAAATAAATAATGCGCCAATCCTTTAAATAAAAATCGATTCATGTAAATTTAAACTCGGACCCCCCATCTCAATATCTTCTTCTTTCAGGATAAGATCACAGATAAATTAATAAAAAAAAGCAGGCTCGCAGCTTTCTTGTTGCAAGCCAATTACACCTAAACTCGAAAAATCAGAAAAAAAACTTTATTTTTTCTTTTCTTTTTCCTTTTCTTTGTATTTCTCAGGATTGTGTGCCTGACAAGTATCACACATTAAAATCACCTCCCTTTATATGGCCTTTGACATTCATCCGAATATTAACATACTCAAAATAATTTATATCTTCTTCAGGATATTTTCATCAACGTCTAGTTCAGCAGAATCCTATGAGATACTCCTCACAATCTCGTCGACTATCACGTTGTTTTCAACGGTCCAGTCAATGCTTTCCATCGCCTTCTGCTCTACATAT
>QIDD01000064.1 GCA_003230355.1 Methanobacteriota archaeon | reverse complement strand
GTTTACAGAGGCAGATCGGTCACTGCTGTAGTTGGATTTCATGGACTGCCGTGTTTTAATCGGGTAGCCATAGCTAAGCTCGTCTGGGAGCGGGCTGTCACGGATGGTCTTGGTCATGGTTACAAAGGGTGAAAATCTGATTCCAGTGCGCTCGGAAAAGGCGGTGTAGCTGTTTCCAGTGGTATCTTCATACTCTACACCTGCCGATGAAAAACAGTAGATCGGGTCGTTTGAAATCACAGTGTAGGCTCGGTTTTTCACATCACCAGGTTCCAGGCTTCCAAGGGTGAGTGAGGGCTGGCCTGAGACAACTGTGAGATCTGCTGGCGGCGTGTCCACAAGTTTTACGTTGATTGCAGTTGTGTTACCAGGGTTTCGAACAGTGTTAAATATGGTGAGCTCCCGGCCGGTGTTAAGCAGCGTCCAATTCCCCGTGCCCTTGGAAACGGTAAGCTGTGTTGGCATTACAATGATTACAATAGTTATCTTCTGCGTACGGTTGCGGGATGATATAAGCTGCTCATTGTAATCAGAATAGGCAAATTCGATTGTGAGTGTGTAGTTCGTGTCCTTTTTGAGATCAGCAGGCACACGCAGTTCATATTTGACTGTGAAAGTGTTATTGGC
Source organism: Methanobacteriota archaeon (assembly GCA_003230355.1). Taxonomy (GTDB): domain Archaea; phylum Hydrothermarchaeota; class Hydrothermarchaeia; order Hydrothermarchaeales; family SZUA-236; genus SZUA-236. The sequence goes on along the minus strand of QIDD01000064.1, from coordinate 5,385 downwards.
GCAGAAAGATGTGGGGATAGGAACATCCTTTGAAACAATCTGAAAGTCGCCGAAGACCTCCTTTATCTGGAGGTTCATTGCCTCAAGCTCACCTATGTTTTTCACCACTGATTCGATTTCAACGACCTCACCGGGCAGGCTTGAGTTCATATCCGTTGATTTATAGGCAAGTTTTGTTGTTGTATTGACAATCGCCTGATTATGGGTGTAAACTGTGAGATTAACCGATGCAGCGGTAATTGATACCACTTTGATTCTAAGGTCTTCAAGGGTTATGTCAAAGTTATTAGTGGACTCTGAGACTGAAAACTCCTCGGCATAGGAACCTTTCTTTGAAACCTTGAGGTTTGCGATCTTGCCTGAAAGTATCTGAACTACCTCAACTGAGAAGTCTTTCATCCCCCCGGTCCCGTTTACTCCGTCGGCGAGAATGTCGCCGGTTGCAAGGCTTGCGTTGAACCTCGGCGTCCAGCCGGGATAGACCTCGCCACCAGGTATAGTGCACACGGCAGCATAGGCAGGTGAAAGAAAAGCTAAAAACGCAACCAGGATAAGAAGTCTACCCCACTTCATCAGGGACCTCCCGATAATCTATCGTCTTTTGCGCTCCACTGCGCATGTCTTTAAGTATCACTTCGTCACCCTCTGAGTCTTCTGAAACAATGAGCACATAGGCAATCTCTTCAGTGTTTGCGTAGGACAGCGCTTTTCCAAGTTTTCTGCCCATAAGCTCAAGTTCACAGGATACCTCCTTTCTCAAATCCGAAACTATCTCTATCGCTCTATTTAACATTTTCCGCGTCTCCGGCACTACAAAGACACGCGGGGCAGCAGCAGATGCAGGCAACGCGCCCTGAGATTCCAATGCAAGCATTAGCCTGTCAAAACCAAATCCAAAGCCGCAGGAAGGCACATCCCCGCCGCCCATAAGCTTTACAAGCGAAAATGTCCCGCCGCCAAGTATCTGGTTCTGAGCGCCCAACCCTTCCTTTGCAAAGATTTCAAAGACCATTCCCGTGTAGTAGTCGAGACCGCGGGCGATTAGAAAATCGATTTCACAATCGGTTGCTCCAAATCCTTCAAGCAGGTCTAAAAATTCTTCGAAGTCCCTTAACTCTGACTCAATAATTTTAAAATCATCTTTTAATATAGTTTGCAGCCTGGAGCGGATATTCTTTCGATTCGCAAGCGATTCTTTAATCATTGCAATAGGTTTTATAATCGAAACAGTAATATTCTTTGCATCCTTTGGCATGTCAAGATCAGCAAATTGAACGTCTTTTTTATCAAGCTGGCTGAGTATCAGATTCTGCGCATCTTCAGCGATATTATAATGATTGAAAACCGCTCTAAAAATCCCGCGATTGCCGATAGTGAGACCATAATTTTTCAAGCCGATATTTTCAAGACAGGCCGCAGCGAGGGCTACAACCTCTGCCTCGGCTTCAGGACGAGCGCTTCCCACAAGTTCAACCCCGGCCTGCCAGAACTCCCGATACCTGCCTTTCTGGGTTCTCTCGTATCTGAAGCAGTTCTCAAAATAGTAGAGCTTTCGCGGTTTCGGCCGATTCCGAAGTTCATTTACATAGAGCCTTATTGTCGGCGCAGAAAGCTCTGGTCGAAGCGTGAGTTTTCTATTCGACTTATCCACGAAATCATAGAGATGATCGGTTATCTCGTCACCCGATTTTGCGGTGATAAGTTCAAGGTGTTCAAAAGTCGGTGTCTGCACCTCGCCATAACCATAGCGTTCAAAGGTCTCTCTCAATACCGATTCCACAGCTCTTCGCGCCGCCATTTCCTTGGGCAGAAGGTCTCGCGTGCCCCTGGGCCGTTTAAACAACTTAACTCACCCCCATTATCTGGAGCACGACACGCCGGTCCCTTGGACCTGTGTCAAAGTCCAGAAGCGCTATCTGCTGCCATGTTCCAAGAACCAGCCGCCCCTCGGTGAAGGGAACAACGATGCTAGGGCCGATGAGCGCCGCCCGCACATGGGCCGAGCCGTTGAAGTCACCCCATGTCTTATGGTGTTCATAATCCGCTCCAGAGGGCGCGATCTTTTCCAGTGCGAGTGGGATATCCTTTATTAGGCCCGGCTCATATTCCATAGTTGTTACCGCAGCCGTAGAACCAGGGACAAAGACTGTAACAGTGCCGTTCTGAAGGCCTGAACCCTTGATCTCAGATTCCACAAGCCCTGTTATATCTTTGATGTCGCCTTGCCCCTTTGTTTTGAGCCTGATTTCCCGTGTTTCAACTTCCACTTTGTTTCACGTCCAGTTCGCCTCTGTGAAGGGCGGTTCCAACCAGGACCCCGTCAACAGGGGCACATTCGAGCCACTCAAAGTCCTCAGCAGTTATCCCGCCACCTAAGAGGATTTCTCCAGCCTTATTTAAATCTTTTATGAATCCATAGTCAGACTTCCCGGTGCCAACAGATGAGATGTCGAGAAATATCACGCGCTCCACACCCTCAGCCACGAGCAGCCGGTATGTCTTCAAAGGCTGAGAAGGTAGAAAACTAGACAGTACTACTCCATTTTTTATGTCAATACTTACAATTATGCGCCCGCCGCCGAATCGCTGTATAGCCTCGGTTATCACATCTATATCAGAAATTGTCTCAGTGCCGAGCACGATGTCACAATCCATCTCTGAAAACAACTGGAGGTCGTGAGCACCTCTAACACCGAGATCAACCATCACCCTCTTCAACTTTGAAAGCGACTTTAGAGTACCAGTGTCAGGCTGCCCGCGTGAGATTCCATCGAGATCCGCAACATAAAGCCGTGGGCATGGAAGATTTGAGGTTATTTCAACTGGATTTGATGAATCTGAAAAAACAGTTTTAAGCGGCTTGTACTCATCCCGGCGGCCGGACTTTCCAGCTACAGCCACCCCACCCCGAATATCCAGAACAGCAATGACCTCTACCATCTGCCGCCCACAGCCCAGCCGAACTCCTCTTTAATGATCATTATCGCAGCCTGCGCAGGGATCACGCCCTTCTCAGTCACGATAAGATCAATATATTCAGGCGGTGTCACGTCAAATGCCAGGTTTCGAATATTAACCCCTTCAAAATCAGCGGGATCAGCAACCTCAGAGGGGTCGCGCTCCTCAATCTCCACAATGTCTCCAAGCGAGGTTTCAGGATGAAATTTATAGGTTTCAGCGGCAACAAAAAACCGGACCCTGGCCTCGTGAGCACAGAGCGCAATCTGAGACGTGCCGATCTTGTTTATTACTGCGCCGTTTGCAGCAATGCTGTCAGCGCCTACCACAACCTTGTCCACCTGCTTCATCACAGCCCGCACAGCAGAATCAACGATAAGTGTTACAGGAATCCCCTCCGCTGCAAGCTCGCGCACTGTGATATGGCCCTGATACCTTGGCCGGGCCTCGGATGCAATTACGCGGATGTCCTTTCCCTCACCCCAGGCAGATTTAATCACTTCAAGCGCAGCTGCAGAATTGCAGTGGGTCATCACAGTGTCACCGTCTTCAATGCGCTTGGCACCATAAAGGCCGATCTTCTCCACAGCCTCCACCGAGTTTTTTATAAATTCATCAGCGATTTTTATAGCCGCCTCTTTCAACTCTTCAACATCATCTACCCTTGTGTTTTCCACGCGATGCAGGATGTATCGCACGCTGTTTGGAAGTGAAACTGCAGAGGGCCGCGATGAAATCAAGACGCCGCCAGCCTCTCTGAGCTGGCTGAGAAACTCATCTATACTTTCTTCATCTGAGTCTTTTGCAAACTGCCTGAGAGCCTCGGCCGCGCTTCTGGCAATCTTACCAGCGCCCCGAATCTCCATCGACTGAATCTTTTCCGAAATCTCATGCACATCCTTAGAGCCCATCTCATATATTTAGAGGACTGGACTTATTTAATTGTTGTTCTCCAAAGTCGAGCCTGGCAATGCAAAGATTAATAATTAAGTTAACCCTCATTTTTTCTTGGTGGAAGTTTGAAACATGGATATCTGGTTTTGATGGTCCTGGTTATCACGGCCTCCGGCTGCATAGGAGGGGAAGTTCAGATTTCCAATTGGCCCAGCGGATATGATGCGGCCGTTGTAATCTCCTTCGACGTTGAGCAGGCGCAGGCCACCGACATAACAAGGGCGGCAGACCTGCTTGAAAAATATGATGCAAAGGCAACCTTCTTTGTGGTCGCAGGATACTACCAAGGTGCTGAGGAAGTGTTAGAGCCGCTCAAGACATATGAAGTTGCAAGCAAAGGCTGGGACCAAAGCACCTGGCCGCAGGATTATGAAGGCCAGCGGGAAAGTATCAAAAAGGCAAGCACCATGCTCACCGACATTGGTTTTCAGCCCCGTGGATTTCGCGCACCCTATCTCAAAAGCAGCCCTGAAACACTTGCAGCGCTAAGGGATCTGAAATACAGCTATTCCGCTTCTGAAACAGGGCTTCTCCCCCGGGTTGAAGAAGGCGTGGTAAAGCTGCCGCTTTCAGTTGCCTATGACCCATTTTGGAACGAAGATGTCAAAGATTATCTCCCGCTTTTCTACCTGGCCTTTGAAAAAACATTGGATGAAGGCGGAGTTTTCACATTCTACACCCTGCCTGAAAATGTGGACAGCCGCTTTGAGGCTTTTTTAAAACATCTGCAGAGCAGGAATGTGTGGGTTGCCACAGGCTCTGAGGTGGCTGATTGGTGGAGACAGCAAAATCAACTGAGCCTGAAAATCGTGGGTGACACAGCTGTTGTGACAAACAATGGACAGAGTAGTGTTTCAGGCGCAACGCTCACCACAAAAAAAGGCTTTGTCGCCCTGCCTAAGATTGCGCCTGGCGAATCAGTGCGAGTCAAGATTTAAAGACATACACTTCTTCCCCTTCATTTCGCTCTACATCCATCTTGCCGCGTGACACAAACTTGCGGGTCAGAATCTTCGCGTCATAAAGGGGTATTTCAAGCACCTGTGAAATCCCTTCAACCGTTAGAGTTTCACCACCATTTTCCGCAGCTATTCTAAGCTGGTTTTCAAGCTTTTCCGCTTTTTGCTCCCGAAACCTGACAGTCAAAAGATTAACTATCAGTATCGCTATCGAGACGAGAAGAAGCATAAATCGAGGCGACATAGACTATGAGATTTATCGGTGTGAATTATATTTTTATCGGCCCGCCCATATCAACGATTTCAAGATAATTTGAAGATTTATTTATGTAACATCGAGCTTAAATGTGCTTTTGGTGAATTGAAAATGCTTTGTACTGAGACTACCACATGGGGGTGCAGCTCATGTTTTAACCACACACCTGATGAAGGCACAGGCTACTGCGCAATTGTAAAGAGAAAAATCGAAAAACTCAGGATTTGCCCTGTGGACAATCTCATATACTTCACCAAC
>QIDD01000063.1 GCA_003230355.1 Methanobacteriota archaeon | reverse complement strand
CAGGCACAACGTTGGCCGTGTGGTTGTTTTGATTGCTGAGAAGACTCGTGACGAAGGTTTCTATTGGAGCAGCGTTGCCCGTGAGCGGCGGATGAAAAAGAGCCTTCGAGGTATTCGGGACAGGGAGGCGGGGCGGGCGCCGGATCTCACACGTTGGACTGAAGACCCCTGAACCCCTTTTTTCACCCGGGTTCAATTATGTTTTACAAAAGGTTTTTAACCTATATTCAGGATATTTTGTCATAAATAAGGTTGTGCTGGAGGCTGATAATTTCATATCCTTCCCAGTAATTAAGACTAGACAACTGATACTTTAACCCCAAAACAAGGGGGGAACGCAACAGAAGATGTCCACAGAATCTGCAGATGAGCCAGCCGAGAAAAAGGGCAAGAAAAATAGTGCCTACTCATTTTTAGAAGGGATAGAGGGGTTCGTAGAGAAGGAAAAGGGTCTTTCAAGCTCTGATGATGAAAAGAAAAACGGTGAATCAGATGATGCTAACAGGGCTGTTAAACTTAACCTCTCTGCCGTGCAGGAAAAGAAGAAAAGCAAAGATGCGGCTGGCTACTCATATCTTGAGGGAATCGAGGCTGAATCTGTGCCAGACAAGCTTAGAGGGAAGCGGACGAAAAAAGATGGCGTGGGAACGCTTCACAAACCATCAACTGAGAAGGCCGAAACAGCTCACCCAGAGGTCCGGCTGGGCGGGCTCATTGGAAAAGCGCTCGCAGGCGGGCTAAGAGCAGAGTCAGAGGATGTGGGCGTTCTCTCAGGACTGTCAGACCTTGAGAAATCCGCTCAAATGGGAAAAGAGATAACAGGCGAAATCATTGAATCCGGCAAAGGATACCGAATAGTGAAAAATAAAGGGGAAAAAAGCCTCACCTATCTTGTAACCCTGCCAAAGCTCACAAAGGATGAAAAAAAACTGCTGGGAACTATTGGAAAGCGTGCTATTTCCGAGATAAACATAGACCCAGAGGCCATGCAAAACTATGGGGAAAAGAAAAAGGTCTTCACAATAAAGGTGATGGAGCTTATCAACCGAAACTACCCCGACATCAAAAAGGCAACCAAACTGTGGTTTGCCACATTCATCGTACAGGATATGATAGGCTACGGTATAATCGACCCGCTGCTGTCAAACGACGACCTTGAAGAAGTAATGCTCATCGCCACAAACGCCCCGGTCTATGTCTATCATCGAAAATACGGGATGTGTAAGACAAACATATACTTCGAAAACTCGGATAAAGCGATAAGGATCATATCGAGAATCGCTAGAGCTGTTGGAAGGAGGGTTGATGCATCAACTCCGCTGCTTGATGCGCGGCTCAAAGACGGCAGCCGTGTGAACGCAACCGTAGCTCCAATCTCCATCGGCGGCCCGTCACTCACCATTCGAAAGTTCAAAGCCGACCCCTTCACTGTTGTTGACATCATAAATTTCAAGACCCTGAGCTTTGATCTGGCAGCCTTTCTCTGGCTTGCAATCGACGGATACGAGGTGAAACCTTCAAACATCCTTGTCTCAGGAGGAACTGGCAGCGGAAAGACAACTACACTCAACTGCCTGGGTTCATTCATACCACAGACCAACCGTGTGCTAAGCATTGAAGACACAGCTGAACTTCAGCTCCCTATTCACCATTGGGTCCGCCTTGAAACACGCCCGCCAAACATTGAAGGCACAGGCGAGATAACAATGGAGCGGCTTCTTCGAAACACCCTGCGCATGCGGCCAGACCGAATAATAGTAGGCGAGGTCCGCGGCCCGGAGGCAAACACCCTTCTCACCGCGATGAACACCGGTCAGAGCGGGAGCATGGGAACCCTTCACGCAAACAACTCCCATGAAACCATAACACGGCTTGTGAATAAACCGATGAGTGTTCCTACAATCATGATTTCCGCGCTTAATCTGATAATCATGCAGAACCGATTCACCCATAAGGGAAAGACTGTGCGAAGGATTACCGAGGTCACTGAGATACTGGGTGTTGAAGATGGGCAGGTGCAGCTTTCAAACGTCTTTGAATGGGATCCTAAAACTGACAGCGTAAAGGCGACGAATGTGCCCAGCCGGATAAAGAGCGTGCTTGCGGAAAAAAGGGGTGTGGAGCTTAAAGATATCGATGAAGAGATCAAGCGGCGCAAGACCGTGCTTGAGTGGATGGTGAAAGAGAAGATACATGGTGTAAAGGCTGTGGGACAGATCACCAACGAGTACATAATCGACCCTGAAAAATTCATGAAACGCCTTTCTGGTGGAAAGGCCGAGACAGAGGAGGGTAAAACTGTACAGAAGAGTTCAAAAGGTATAGTGGACCTCTTCAGTGCGGCGGTGAAAAAAGAGGTCATTGAACGCACACCCCTTGCCGAGATAATCAGGGTTGAGTCCGAGAAAAACCCGGTGTATAATGTAATAATGCCCAAGCTCTCAAAAGAGGATAAAATCCTTCTAAAGGAGATTGAGACCAAGGTAATCGACAAGCTTGATGTAGACCCAAGATCGATAAAGAACAAGGCCGAAGCTGAATCTCTGGTTACAGAACAGGTTTCAAAGTTCATCAAATCAAATTACTCAATGGGCCCGTCTCAGACAAAGGATTTCACGCGAATCGTTGTAAACAACCTCATTGGATACGGGATACTGGCGCCTCTGCTAAAGGATGAAGACCTTGAGGAGATAATGGTTATCGGCACTGAGAAAAACGTATACATCAGCCACAGCAAATACGATATCTGCCGAACGAACCTTGTCTTTGACGAAGACGCAGAGATAGAACGCATACTTGAAAGGATTGCTGCCTCGGTGGGAAGGCATATTGACAGGGCTTCTCCGCTTCTAGACGCGCGCCTTGAAGACGGAAGCCGCGTGAACGCAACGCTTCCACCCATATCCATTGCAGGGCCCACGCTTACAATCAGAAAATTCAAGGCTGACCCGCTCACAATAGTGGATCTAATAAGTTTTAACACGCTCTCACCAGAAATATCAGCCTACCTCTGGTACATAACAGAAGGCTCAGGAATCAAGCCTGGAAACATCCTGGTTGCAGGCGGAAGCGGAAGCGGGAAAACGACAACACTCAACTGCCTTTGCAGCTTCATACCGGACACAGAGCGGATAATCACAATCGAAGATACGGCCGAGCTCCAGCTCCCGGCTACACATTGGGTCAGGCTGGAGACCAAACCACCGAATGTAGAGGGCAAAGGCGAAGTGGATATGGATGAGCTTGTGAAAAACACGCTGCGTATGCGCCCGGACCGCGTGATCGTAGGCGAGGTCCGTGGTCAAGAGGCACGAACACTTTTTACAGCTATGAACACCGGCCACGACGGGTCAATGGGAACGCTGCACTCTAATTCTGCTCGTGAAACCGTGACCCGTCTAACCAACCCGCCCATGAGCGTGCCGCACATAATGCTCCCGGCGTTAGATTTAATACTGATGGAGCAAAAGATATACTTGAAAGGATCAACAGTACGCAGGATAACGGAGATCGCCGAGGTCTCAGAGCAAAGCGGTGATAAAGAAGGCACAGTCGTTCTAAACAACGTCTACCAATGGGATCCAAAAACAGACACCCTGCTGTCCACGGGCGTTCCAAGCATCCTTAAGCAAAAGCTCGCAAGGATTCAGGGCGTGTCAATAGGAGAGGTAGACTCTGAGATAAAAAAGAGAAAAAAGGTCATCGAATACATGGTAAAAAAGAAGATTTCAAACATAGACGACGTTGGAAAGACCTTTAACCGGTATTATTCAGATAAAGATGAGCTCTTCGCCGAGATCGATGGGGGCGGGCCGGATGGCTGAAGGAAATATTGTTCTAAGATTCATTGATAGAATCGGGTTTAAAACTCTTGACAGCGCTGAAAGCACGAGACGCATGTTTGCAGAGGCCTCCTTTGCACTGAGAGAACAGGAAGACGCGGTCTCATCGATTATGGAGAAGTCTGCCCAGGGGAAGGAGGACCGGAAAAAGGCCCTTGAAAACAGGCTTGCAAAGATACGTGAAAGTGTGAGCGTGTCCTCAGAGTTTATCGGGGAAGACGAAACCCTTGAAATTGAAGATCGTGAGGAGTTAAAAATCCCATTCAGCGTGAGACTTGGAAACATACTTGCAGACTCTTTTTCAACCTATTCAAAGGCTCCGGCGTCATTTTTCGGCGACATACAGGAAAGCCTCTATAAAGCCAATATTCTCATGCCCGCATCCAAGTACATTGCAATCAGCGTAGGCGTTGGTGTTATCGCAGGGGCAGGAATTGCCCTTATTGCAGCTGTAATCCTGTCAACTCTAATTGGTGTTACGGGCGGTGTTCTCGGTATTGTCCTTTTTATCCCGGTCTTCGGAGTAACTCTAATGATGGCCAAGATGTACCCGAATTCAAAGGTAAAAGGCCGCTCGGACGCCTTCGGCCGTGAAATGCCCTTTGCCCTGCGCCACATGGCAACACAGCTCTCATCAGGCTCAGGCCTGCTTGAAACCATGCGCTCAGTCTCGGTAAGCGACTACGGCGTGCTCTCCGAGGAATTCAAAAAAGCGATTCTCGAAATTGAGCGGGGCGCAACCATTGAAGAAGCCTTTGAACGGATGAACATCAGAATCGATTCTCCAGGCCTCAAAAAAGCCACCCGCCAGATAGCCTCTACACTGAGAACCGGCGGAAACCTGGCAAACACACTCAAAATCATCGCAGAAGAAGTTGCAACCGAAATGCGCATGAAACTCAAAGACTTTATTCAGGTCCTCAACACATTCTCGCTTATGTACATGTTCATTACAGTCGTCGCGCCAGTCCTTATCACAACCCTTGTAATCGCAATGGGAATCGCAATGAAAGGCCTGCCCCTTAGCGCTGATGTGATGTGGATACTTTATGTTGCCTTTTTCGGCGTTGCAATCTATCTATCGTTCATGGTGAAACGCTTTGAACCCAAGGTGTAAAATATGGCAAGAATAATAATACCACGAAGAATTGTCCCAAAAGGGCTCCTCCGAAATGTGGAGTTCTCACTAGCAAACGCTGGAATGCCCTTTTCAGGGCTTGAATGGATCTCCATCTGGCTTGTTGTAAGCACTGTTCTTTTCGGCCTGGTAACATTCATATTCAACCTCTTTATCGGGCTTGCAGCATTCATCGTGGGGATTGCGGCCATGATAATGATCCCAACTATGCGGGCCGACAAAAGAAAAGCTCAAATAGAGGATTCTCTTCCAGACGCTCTGCACCACATGGCCGTCGCTGTGCGTACAGGACTCGTTCTTGAAAGCGTTATACAGGAAATATCCGAGGCAGAGTACGGCCCGCTTTCAGAAGAATACGCGCGAATCACCCTTGAGATACGCAAGGGAAGACCCTTGAAAGAGGCGCTTTTGGCCTTTGCAAAAAGGACTCGTTCAAAAGACATCCAAAGGATCATGAGGCTAATTCTTGAGGGTGTAGAGGCTGGCGGCCCGATTGCCGATGTGCTTGACGAAGTATCCGATAACATGCGGGCGATAAAGATGATCAAGCGTGAACGAAAATCCGCAACCTCACAGCAAATATCATTTCTGGCCATGGCGTCGCTTTTTGCAGGGCCCTTTGTCATGGGGGTCGTGGGAGGGCTTCCAGACGTCATGGAAGCAGTTGCCGGGGGCATGGCAGATTTGCCGCTGGAAGAGATAAAAGAGGTTGTGAGGGCTCTTACATTCTATGTCTTTGCCCAGGCCGTTGCAGCAGGGCTGATGATGGGTGTTACAATGTATGGGGACTTTAAGAAGGGATTTAAGTTTGCTATCCCCATGGGGATATTTGCTATTGTCGTGTATACCTTCATCAAAAAGATCATGCCTAGCATGGTTACTATGTTTTAAATGTAACCATTTGGTTACAGTGACGTCAACTAAGGGTATTTATATCAATGAACATAAAATATATACAAAAAACATAGGAGGTACCGGCATGCTGAAAAGATTTCTGAAAGAAGAAAAAGGCCAGGGCGCAATTGAATACATCCTGCTCGCTGGCGGAATCA
>QIDD01000062.1 GCA_003230355.1 Methanobacteriota archaeon | reverse complement strand
AGTCTTCAATGCTGACATGCTCAAGGTACTGGCTGGAACCGGTGCGCTGCGACTTATTCAGAGTGAGATTGGAAAAACAATTGATGCATTGAAAGCATGCAAGTCATATCTGCCAAAAGTTGTTGTGACCGCGGAAAATGCTGTGGAACAGGCAAACTACAGCAACGCCGGGGCTAGGGAAAAAGCTGTCACTGCATACAATATGGCCGTAGAAGTGGGGGGTATGAATGTGCGCGGTTGTTTCATGGAAAAGGAACCCGCAAAATACATTCAAACCGTTGCAGGCGCTCACGAGCTTCTTAGAAAGGCGGCAGCCCTGGTCGATGAAGCAAGAGAAATCGAGCGAAAATCTGACACGCTTTATCGGACGCCGCACAGCTCGGACGGCAGGATCCTGAGGAAGACCAGGCTACTGGAAAAGCCAGAGTGAAATACCTTTAATTAAATTGGTTTTCCATTATTCCATCGCAAAACTTATGTGAGTGTGGAGAGGTGCTTTATCCTCTTCAGCATGTTCGGATGAGTGCTCATGATTTCCATCATCTTGTCGCCTGTTGAGATGCTGACCTTCTTCGACCGCACTGCGAGGAGCTCGTCTAGGTCGATTGTTCCGCTCATGTCAGTGTCTATCTGTTTGAGCTCGTTCAACTCGTTTCGCGCCCTAGATGGGTCGTTTAAGAAGAATGCCTTCTGCCCTTCCATCTGCTTCAGGGTATCGTGGGGCACTTTTGCGCTTCCATAAACCAGCTTGTAAAGGGCTGTTGCCATATCGTGTGGGGCGCTTCCCAGCTTCACAGCTCCCTGGTCTGCATAGTACTCCCGGATTCTGGAGCCGTAGAGCACGAGCAGGTTTGTGACGAAGTAGAGTATGAAGGCGACTACCCCAATCATTACCTGGTTGCCCCTGTCCCGTCCGCCCCTACTCCATATCATGCTCCATGCGATGTACCACATGATTGTGGGAATCACAGAAAGCGCGGTTATCACTGCTACATCGCGGTTTTTGAGATGGGATATCTCATGGGCCAATACAGCCCGCAGTTCGGGTCGTGTGAGCAGGCCCATGATCTGCTCGGTTACACCGACATGTCCGCCTGAGAGGAATGTGCCGTAGGCGAATGCATTGGGTATGGGTTTGTTAGAGATCCCGATTTTTGGCTTTTTTATTCCAGCTGCCCGTGAGAGTTCGTCAACCATCTGGTGCAGCTCAGGCGCTTCTTCAGGTGTTACGTATCGTATTCCCATGGACCATTTTATCATCCGCGGCCCGATCAAATACTGGATCAAAAGCATGACCGATGCAAGCACACCGTAGACCAAGAAGCTGCCTCCCGGCAGAAAGACAACTGCCACGCTGTAGACGATTGCGAACATCACGCCCAGTAGTAGATACATTCGAATCTGAAGCCACATCTTTCATTCACCTCTCCAATTAGTCTGAGATATTCTGATTAAGGGGCTGGAGGGCTATTTAAATATTGTGGAAAACACCCCCTGATTCAGAAGCCTTTGGGTGCCAACAGGTTTTTAAATCACTTTGCCTCATTTTAAGCCATGATACGGGACGGAAGGTTGGGCAAGGAATTTGACTCAGGTGTTGCCGCTTTTACATCCTCCATTGATTTTGATTCAGCTCTCTTTGAATATGACATTCTCACAGATATGGCGCACATGGTCATGCTTGTTGAACAGGACATCGTGGACCCTGGCGACGCGGGGAAGGTGCTTTCTGTTCTGAAAAAGCTTCTGGACGGGGGGATAGGTAGCATTGATCTTTCTGCTGATTTTGAAGATGTTCACATGGCAATCGAAGCCTATATTATCAGGGAGGCGGGTGACGCCGGCGGCAGGCTTCACACAGGCAGGTCTCGAAACGACCAGGTTGCAACCGATCTTCGGATGAAGGCCCGCGATGATGTGCTGTTCCTTTCAAAAGCCCTCACCGGACTCGCCAGCGCGATGCTTGAAGCGGCAGAGAAACATACCCTGACACTTCTCCCTGCCTACACCCATCTGCAGCATGCTCAGCCCACGACGCTGGGTCATCATTTCACAGCCTATGCTGAGTCTCTGCTCAGGAGTTTAGATCGGCTCGAAGGCGCCTACGCGAGGGTGGATCTCTGCCCTCTGGGTGCGGCGGCTGTGACAACCACATCTTTTCCCATAAACCGGGAGCGAACAGCTGAACTGCTTGGATTTGCGGGTGTGCTCCATAATTCGATGGACGCAGTTTCATCACGCGATTACATGGCTGAAATAGCAGCTGACACCGCTATAATCTCAGTGGACATTTCAAGGATATGCGAGGAACTCATCGTCTGGAGCACATCCGAGTTTGGTTTCATCGAGCTTGATGACAGCCACACGTCCACATCAAGCATCATGCCCCAGAAGAAAAATCCTGATATATTAGAGATAATGCGTGCCCGGACTGCGTCGGCCTTTGGCGGGCTTATATCGGTTCTCACAATGCTAAGGTCACTTCCACAGAGCTATAACCGGGATTTGCAGGAGGTTTCACCGGTTTTTTTTAATACTGTTGATTCCGCTGCCTCCTCGCTTGTCCTTCTCAGCAGGATTGTGTCCTCGATAAAGATAAACTCAGATGTGATGAACGCAGCATGCACAGGCGATTTCTCAACTACAACTGAGCTTGCGGACGTGATTGTGCGTGAGAAAAACCTTCCCTTCCGAACTGCTCATCAAATTGTGGGAGCCCTTGTTTCACAGGTTCTAGACGAAGGTATCGCCTCTGCTGATGTCAATTCCAATCTTCTCGATAGGATTGCGAAGGAGGTTACCGGTGGGTCATTGGGGCTTTCAGATGAAACCGTGAGATCTGCGCTTACACCCCTTCTGGCTGTGAAGGCGCGAAAGGTAATCGGGGGTCCAGCTCCAGAGACTATGGAAAAAGCAATCAGCGACAGGTTGCGCGCACTCTCTGTAATTGAGAAAACAATAAGCGAGAGGGAGACCGCCTTGAGACAATCTAGAAAATCGCTGCTTTCAGCCGTTGATTCCGTCTTGGAGGCGTGACTTTGTATCGTGGGACGGCTGCCGGGTTTCTGAGCGGAATTGAGGTGGGGGACATTGTTGAGATCACAAGCGAGGGGAAGACCTTTAAAGGTGTTCTCATGCCCCGTAACGAGCTTGCCGACGACCTGCATATCGTGATAAAACTTGACACCGGATATAACATCGGAATCGCAGTGGGCGATAAGACTGAGGTTGTGCTTGTTGAGCGGAGGGGGGCAGTGCAAGCCGCGGCGGATGTTGAAATCCCGGTGAACCCAAATCTGCCCACAATCACGATCCTTGGCACAGGCGGAACAATCGCGTCGAAAATCGATTATAAAACCGGGGCGGTCGCGCCGGCGTTTTCGGCAGCCGAGCTTCACGCGGCGATCCCTGAGCTTTCATCGGTTGCCAACATCAAGACAAAGATGCTTTTCAACATTCTCAGCGAGGACATGACCCCTGGACACTGGCAGACCATAGCGTGTGAAACAGCTGGTGAGTTGAACAATGGTTCGGACGGCGTTATCGTTGCCCACGGCACAGATACAATGGGATACACGAGCGCTGCTTTGAGCTTTATGCTAACCGGGCTTGGAAAACCGGTTGTGTTGGTTGGCTCGCAGCGCTCATCTGATCGGCCATCCTCTGACTCGGCTATGAACCTGCTTGCAGCCACAAGGGTTGCGGTCTCTGAGGCTGCGGGCGTGTTTGTCGTGATGCACGCTTCAACGAGCGATGACTACTGCCTGATACATCGGGGCACACGTGTTCGCAAGATGCACAGCTCCAGACGCGACGCCTTTCAAAGCATAAACACCCTGCCAGTTGGAAAAGTCACCGAAGAGGTCGAGTTCTTTGAAGACTGCGGAGTGCGAAAAGAGGGGAAAGTCAGTGTCAGCGGCAGGCTTGAGCAGAAGGTTGCCCTTGTGAAGATCTACCCTGGAATGTCTGAGGAGATTCTCAAAGGTGTTGTGAAGAGCCATAGAGGCGTTGTAATCGAGGGCACAGGACTCGGCCATGTTCCGGCAGATGTGCTTTCAGCAGTTGAACATGCGAAAGTGCTTGGCGTGCCTGTTGTGATGACCTCGCAGACAATCTATGGCCGTGTGGACCTGAAGGTTTATGCAACTGGCCGGCAGCTCCTGGATCTCGGCGTGATACCGGGTGGCGACATGCTTCCTGAAACAGCGCTTGTAAAACTTATGCATGTGCTTGGCCAGACCAGTGACCCGGCGAAGATAAGGAGGCTGATGCAGACCAACCTTTGCGGCGAGCTGTCAGATGTGTCCAGGCCTGATGTGTTTTTACGGTGAAGATATTATGAAGATCGGTTTTGAAATCCATCAGCAGCTTGACACTAAAAAGCTCTTCTGCAGCTCGCCGTCGCAGTTGAGGGATGACAAAGCAGAGTTTGAGGTCCGGCGCAGGCTCAGACCGACTCAAAGCGAGCTGGGGGTTGTGGACGATGCGGCGATGAAGGAGTTTTTGAAGGGTAAGAGTTTTGTCTACCAGGGTTACAATGATTCGATCTGTCTTGTGGAGCTTGATGAGGAGCCGCCGCGTGGTCCGAATGAAGAGGCTGTTGAGATTGCTCTTACCATGGCATTACTGTTGAATGCTCGGATTGTGGATGAGATACATTTTATGCGAAAACTTGTAATCGACGGCTCAAACACATCAGGGTTTCAGAGAACTGCCGTCATCGCATTCGACGGTTATCTGGACACCGATGAAGGCCGAATCAAGATACCGACGATCTGCCTTGAAGAAGAGGCTTGCCGCAAGATTTCAGGTGACGATATTACAACCACCTACAGCCTTGACCGCCTGGGGATCCCGCTTGTGGAGATAACAACCGACCCGGATATTAAGTCGCCACGTCAGGCGCGGGATGCAGCGCTCAAGGTTGGCGAGCTGCTCAGGGCCACTGGCAGGGTGAAACGCGGGATTGGAACAATCAGGCAGGACATCAACGTGTCGATTCCAGAGGGGGCTCGTGCCGAGATAAAGGGTGTGCAGGATTTGAACACTATTCCAAGGCTTATTGAAATCGAGGTTGAAAGGCAACAGGGGCTTGTAGAGATACGGGACCGACTGATAGAGGAGGGGATTTCGGCTTCAGCGATTGAAAGCGAGGTTTATGATTTAACAAAGATCTTCAAAACAACTGAGTCCAGGGTCATAAAATCTCAGTTGAAAAAGGGAAGGGTGCTGGGTGTCAGGCTCAAGGGTTTTTCCGGCCTTCTTGGCGGTGGACTTCTTGGGCGGGAGATTGCTCAGTCTGTACGTGTGCACACGGGTGTGAGGGGGATTTTTCATTCTGACGAGCTGCCGGCCTACGGGATAAGCACGGAGGATGTTTCGGCTGTGCACACTGCGCTTGACACCGGCGGAGGTGATGCATTTGTGCTTGTGGCTGAAAAAGAGTCCAAAGCGAGAAAGGCGCTTGACGCTGTTTTGGGAAGGGCGCGGCTTGCACTTAAGGGTGTGCTGGAGGAGACTCGGATGGCCAGGGACACAAAAACAGAGTATATGCGCCCGCTTCCGGGTGCAGCCAGGATGTATCCTGAAACAGATATTCTGCCCTACGTGGTATCTGAGGAGCTTCTCACCCGGCTGAGAGAGAATCTCCCGGAAAGCTATGAAGAGCGTGAAGCACGACTTGTCAATGACTACGAGTTGGGGCGTGAGCAGGCAAGACAGATTGTTCGATCATCTCCGCAGATACTAGATTACTTTGAGGAGCGCGCGTCAAGCCTTTCCTTTGCTACATCTGGTTTTGCATCGCTTCTTTTAACGGTTGCAACTGATGTAACGAATAATCGAGTGAAATTTGAAGATGTGCAATGGCTGGTGGATGCTGTAGATGAGAAGAAGATCTCAATTGATGCGGCTCCAGAGATAATACAGGAACTGCGGAGTGGAAAGTCCATTGCCCAAGCCCTTGATTCAAAATCAGGCGGCGGCGAGGTGGACCTCGATGCACTCGCGGACAAGATAATCGTTGAAAAAGCAGATTTCATCCGG
>QIDD01000061.1 GCA_003230355.1 Methanobacteriota archaeon | reverse complement strand
AGGGTTCCCCTTTACAAACCTGGCAAGGAAAAGGCTACACGCTCTGAATATAGGGCGCCTGACCCTGCGTGCAACCCTTATCTTGCCTTTTCAGTTATGCTTCGGGCAGGGCTTGCAGGCATTGAAGAAGGACTTGAGGTGCCGGATCCAATTGAGCAAGATATCTTCAGCTTATCTCGCGATGATCGCAGGAAGATGGGGATTGTTGAGCTGCCCGGAAACCTTGGCGAAGCCATACAGGAGGTCGAGGGATCAGAGCTTGTGCGAACAGCACTTGGCGACCACGTATATGAAAACTGGATCAAGATCAAACACGACGAGTGGGACGACTACAGGGTCCAGGTCAACCAGTGGGAGCTTGACCGATACTACCAGATGCTCTAAACCGAGCATCTACTTTTCCTCTTCTTCTTTTCATCCTTCTCCCTACCTGTTAATTTACTGAATTAAAACTAATAATAACTTCTTACCGGCTGCTGACTTAAGTGTTCTGCGCCGACCGATCGACAAGAAATACCGGATAGAGAATGATACCTCTTTAATTAAAAATAACAATCGGTCTATTTGAATTTGTCTTTCAGCTTTTGGTCAACCTGGCTGAAGATTCCCTTGCCCTTATCCTTTGATCCTTCGATTTCACGGAGCCGTTCAATAAGGATTTTTTCTTCCTGTGACATTTTCTTCGGGACTTTGACGCGGACCCTTACCTGCTGATCGCCTGTGCCGCGGCCGTGGAGAGATTTAATGCCCTTTCCCCTGAGCCTGAAAACTGTACCGGGCTGCGTACCCGCCGGGACCTTGAGCTTTACATCACCAGTGAGTGTTGGCACCTCAACTTTGCTGCCAAGCGCCGCCTGTGGAAAGGATATGTCTCGCTCCATGTATATGTCGTTTCCATGGCGTTCAAAAACAGGGTGGTGCTTCACATTTATCACTACATAAAGATCTCCAGCAGGCCCTCCTTTCTCGCCTGCGTCGCCCTTGCCAGAAACCCTGAGATGGGTTCCGGTGTCCACTCCAGGAGGGATCTTCAGGCTGATCTTTTCTGTTTTTGAATGAATCCCGGTGCCACGGCACTTTTCACATGGCACATCAATCACATCCCCCTCACCCTTGCAGGTAGAGCAGGTTGAAACAGTTGTAAAAGCTCCGAAAGGGGTTTTTCTAGCTGACTGAATCTGGCCGGATCCTTTGCAGGACGGGCACGATTTTGGGGACGTCCCAGGCTTTGCACCACTTCCGCTGCAAGTTGGACAGGGCTCATGTCGTTTAACGCTGAACTTTGCCTCAAATCCCCTTGCAGCCTGTTCAAGAGTGATGTTCAAACGATACTGCAGATCCGCTCCTCTACGAGGCCCTTTCTTCGCCCTTCTCCGGCCGCCGCCCATTCCACCGCCGAAGAATATGTCAAAGATGCTTCCAAAACCGCCTCCGCCGCCGAAACCAAGATCGCCGAAGATATCATCAACATTGATGTTTTTAAAGATGTCCTCCTGTGAATACCTGCTGTCAATTCCAGCGTGACCGAACCTATCATACTGCGCCCGTTTCTTCTCATCAGATAGAACGCCGTATGCCTCTGATATCTCCTTGAACTTGTCCTCTGCTCCAGCCTCTTTGTTCTTGTCCGGATGATACTTGAGCGCAAGCTTACGATATGCCTTTTTTATCTCATCTTTGCCGGCATCTTTTTTAACACCCAGTATTTCGTAGTAATCGCCTTTTGTTGTCATCTTAAACCTCAAGAGATTTGACTGCACTTATTATATAATTATAGGGGCCATGCTCTCCAGAAGCTGTGACAATAAAGCCTGCACTCTCTATCTTTATTTTTGCCTCATTCAGCGGCAAACGCTCGCTGAGAGGAGGGCCCATGGGCGACTCTTCTTTCTTCCAGTCCAAAGCATAGAGCAACCCGCCTGGCTTCAATATCCTCAGAATCTCTCGAAGGGTCAGCTCGCCTTCCAGCTCATGAAGCGTGTTTCCAAGGTATGCAAAATCCGCCTCTGAATCAGCAAGCGGGATTTTTTGCTCAGTTGAAATGACAGAGGTAACGTTATCTATCTTTTCAAGGCGCAGCTTTTTTTCAAGTATACGGTGCATTCCCTGGTTTATGTCAACAGCATAAACCATTCCCTTGGGCACCCTCTTCGAAGCGGGGATTGCGAAAAACCCTGTTCCAGACCCGACATCGACAATCACCGAATCATTTCGGATCTCAGCTGAGTCCAATATACCCTCAGGATTTAGAATTGAGGCCCGTTCAGCAGAGTCAAGAATCCCTGCCCTTTCAACAGGAAATTTATGCATCTCTGCTCACTTCTTATCGTCGTCAACAACCTCGTAGTCAGCGTCAACAACGGTTTCATCAGTTTTTCCGCTGCCACCTGCTTGCTCCTGAGATTCGCCTTCTCCGGCTTGCTGCTCCTGAGCCTGCTGCTGCGCCGCCTCCTGATAGACCTTGGTGGCCACGTCATTCATGATCTTCTGCAGGCTTTCCGTCTCAGACTTGATCCGCTCAACATCCTCGGATTTAATCGCCTCAGCAAGCGCGTCTTTACCGGATTCAATGTTTTTGCGCTCATCATCTGAAAGCTTGTCCTTCAAATCCTCAAGAGACTTCTCAGCAGAATAGACCAGTGTATCAGCCTGATTCAGAACTTCGGCACGCTCCTTTTTCTTCTCATCCTCAGCAGCAAACTTCTCAGCATCCCTGACCTTAGCCTCAACTTCATCCTTTGAAAGCGTGGTCGTCGCCGTGATCTTAATGGTCTGCTCCTTTCCTGTGCCCAGGTCTTTTGCCTTTACATCGAGTATTCCGTTTGCGTCGATGTCAAAGCCCACCTCAATCTGAGGTATTCCGCGGGGAGCAGACGGGAGTCCAATGAGCTGAAACCTGCCCAGGGTGTGGTTGTCGGTGGCCATGGGCCGTTCACCCTGCAGGACATGAATATCCACGGTAGTCTGATTGTCTCCCGCTGTTGAAAAGACCTGCGACTTTCGGGTGGGAATCGTTGTATTCCTGTCGATGAGCTTTGTGAACACGCCGCCCAGAGTTTCAATGCCCAGCGATAGCGGTGTCACATCAAGGAGAAGCACATCCTTTACATCACCCTTCAAGACGCCGGCCTGAATCGCCGCACCCATTGCCACGCATTCATCAGGGTTTATGTTCTTGTAGGGTTCTTTTCCAAAATAGTCCTTCACAAACTCCTGGACCGCAGGCATCCGGGTCGAGCCGCCTACGAGTATGATTTTATCTATGTCTGAAGGTTGAAGCTCTGCATCGGCAAGCACCTGCTTTGTCGGCCCTACCGCCCTCTCCAGAAGGTCTTTTGTCATACCCTCAAACTTCGCCCGTGTCAAGTTGGTTTCGAAGTGAATAGGCTGGCCATCTGCGCCCGCGGTGATAAAGGGAAGGCTGATATCTGTTGTCGTGAGCCCGGAAAGCTCAATTTTTGCCTTCTCAGCAGCATCCTTCAGCCTCTGCATCCCGGTGTGGTCTTTGGATAGGTCCACGGCGTGCTCCTTTTTGATTTCACCCGCGAGCCACTGCACAACCTTTTGATCCCAGTCATCGCCGCCGAGATGATTGTCGCCGCTAGTCGCTTTCACTTCAAAGACGCCCTCGCCCAACTCAAGAATTGAAACGTCGAATGTGCCGCCGCCAAGATCGAAAACCATGATTTTATGATCATGGCCTTTGTCAAGGCCATAGGAAAGTGCTGCCGCTGTGGGCTCGTTTATGATTCTGAGAACGTCGAGTCCTGCGATCTTTCCCGCTTCCTTTGTGGCCTGCCGCTGGCTGTCGTTGAAATACGCTGGAACCGTGATTACTGCTTCTGTTATTTTTTCACCGAGATAGGCTTCTGCATCGGCCTTCATCTTACGAAGAACCATTGCAGAAATCTCCTGGGGCGTGTACTCCTTGCTGTCGATCTTCACGCGGGCATCGTTTTTAGCGCCCTTGACTACAGTAAATCCTGCCTGCGACTTTTCAGAGGTTACCTCGCTATAGAGTCTGCCCATGAATCGCTTGATAGAATAAACAGTTTTTTTCGGGTTTGAAACAGCCTGTTTCTTTGCTGCCTGCCCGACGAGTAGCTCTCCTTTCTTCGAAAATCCCACTACAGAGGGGGTTGTTCTGCCGCCTTCTGCGTTCGGCACGATTGTCGGCTCTCCGCCTTCTATTACCGCCATCGCTGAATTTGTAGTCCCCAGATCTATTCCTAATACCTTTGCCATAATATTTTCACCTCTTAGCTATCTTAACCTTTGAATGCCGTATTACACGGGAGTTCAGCGTGTATCCCTTCTGTATCTCATGTAATACTGTGTCTTCCTCATGTTTGTCTGTTTCCTCTGTCATCACGCATTCGTGCAGATGAGGGTCGAACATCTCACCTTCTGCCTTTATGCATTTCACTCCTTCTTTTTCCAGTATATTTAGGAGCTGTTTGTATGTCATTTCAACCCCTTCAAGCAGGCTTGTTTTTCCGCTGCCATCGGTTCCGGCTTCGATTGCCCGTTGCAGGTTGTCAACTACTGTAAGGATTTCGAGCACGAGTTTTTCTGTTGCATACTTTGCGAACTCCTCTTTTTCGCGGTTCATACGTTTCTTGTAGTTTTCGAAGTCGGCTTTTAGATACTTCATTTGGGAGAGATATTCTTCTGCTTCTTTGGTTTTGTTTTTCAGCGCTTCCTTGAGTTTTTTTTCTTTTCTTGATTGTTCACTTTTTTCTTTTTTAGAGTCTCCCATTTGTATCACCTTTAATTATGATTTTAACATTGTAAATCATTTTAGTAACCTTTTGTTATTTATCTATTTTCAGGCCAAAATATATAAACTTTATTCCCTCCCCCCGCTCTGCGTAAAGAATGCAAAATCGCCAACCAAAACACCCTGCTCATCTGCAAAACCACTTGGAACCTCAAGCACATACCGCGCAGGAAGCCTGGGCAAATAGATCATGCACGGCTCAACCTCACAAGGCACAGCACCCCGCGCAATATCAACAACCCGAAGATTCGAATCCAGCCAAACAATATCAAGCGCAAAATTAACGTTCTTCATCCAAAAACCTCTATGCCCCTCAGACTGAAAGACAAAAAGCATCCCAGAACCAGCTGAAAGCCCCTCACGAAACATAAGCCCCTGTGTAAGCTCAACCTCACTCTGCGAAACCTCAACATAAACAACCACCTCGCCGCCATTAAAAGAAACAGTATCCACAACATAGCCCAAGGTGTTATGAACCATGATTAGATAGATTAGAAGAGCAAAAACAAACAGCCCAACCTTCCTCATAACAAAATAAAGCAAACTCACGGGATATAAAGTTTTTTGAGAAAGTAGCATGTGAAGAATACTAAAGGATTATAATAACGCTACATTGAGGGTTGACAAGGTCGGCGGCAAGATATTATGCTAAAGGCAGATAAAAAGATTGTATTTTCAACATTTATTGTGGCATTAGCCATTTTTGCACTATTCTCAACACCTGTTCTGGCAAATGGCGGCGTAATATATGAAGGATGGATCTGATTTAATCTAAAGTAGCATAATTATTGAACATTGTTCTAGAAGTATATTCCAGAATGTATTTATAATACATAAGCATAGATTAATGAAACAGACATGAGAGAGAGTATAAGGGGCGTGTGTTTGATGGATAAATTTGGGATTAACAATAAAAAAATATTGGGTAAGACGGTCATCTGGGGAATTTTGATACTTACTATTATAGGTTTGTCTTTTTCACCAGTTTGGGGAGGACATTCGTCAGGGGGAACCGTTACTTCTACAACTACTACGCTAAATGGCGTAACAACCACTACGCTAGAATCGTCAGGTGGAGGTTCGAGCGATAGCTCCGGCGAATGTCTATCAAGTTCTTCAACTTCCTCTGATGGAGAACAATCACCACCAGGCGAAGCAAGTAGCTCATCAGATAGCTCAGATAGCTCAGTAGATGGATGCGAGCAAATCCCGGAGTATCCAACAGCCGCAATACCAGGAATAATCGCAGCCGGCGGTTATCTACTGATTCGAAGGAAAAGACTTTCTTAAGCCATCTT
>QIDD01000060.1 GCA_003230355.1 Methanobacteriota archaeon | reverse complement strand
GGTTATGGGCTTTAGCGCTTCTGTAGCCCTCCTCATAGTGTACTTCGGGATTGTGAGCCTATCTGAATCTTTCGAGCACGCCATCTTGCAGTTCAGGGAGCTGTGGTACTGGATAACCCTTCTAGTAACAGGATTCGGAATACAGGTGGGCCTCTACTCATACGTCAGGGCAGCCCTCAGGGCCAGGGAGATTGCAGGCGCAACCACAGCTATGGCCACGGCGTCAGGCGTTTCAACCACGTCCATGGTGGCTTGCTGCGCCCATCACTTGACAGACGTCCTCGCAATCATCGGGCTTTCAGCGCTCTCGGTTGTGCTTGCAAAATACCAGCTTCCTTTCATTATCCTGGGCATCCTCTCCAACTTTGTGGGAATTACCTTAATGCTCGAAGTCATACAGACGCATGGTCTTGGCGGCGGGATATTTAGCAGTATAATGAGCTTTGACATGACAAAGGCAAAGTGGGCTGCTATCTATCTGTCAGTGTTCCTGTTCTCGGTCTCCTTTTTTGTCACATACAGCGGTGTCCAGCAAGGCTTCTCCTACTCTGTGATCGCCACCTCTGCACCTCCCACTTTATCCCCTCTGCCTGTATCGACAACACTGCCCACACGTGCTGTGACCCAGGACTCCATTGAGTTTGCAGTAACGCCTTCTTTCTCACAGGGAGGAGAGGTAGCCTTTGAAATAGGCATTACGACCCACTCCGGCTCCCTGGACTTTGACATGGCCCAGATTTCCACCCTTAAAGATGACAGCGGAAATCTGTATACTCCTCTTTCATGGGAAGGCTCTCCGCCTGGAGGTCACCACCGCTCAGGCACCCTTGCATTCCCGCCTGTTGAAGAGACCGAAACGTTAACCCTTGTCATAACCGGCGTGGGTACAGAGGACCGGGTGTTCTCATGGGATGTCAGACAGTGAGATTTGGGTATGATTCTGGTAAAACTATTTAAAATCTCTCATAAGGATATATCGAGAGAGAATATATGAATACTAAAAAGCTCTTCACCATAATTGCCCTACTTGCGGTTGTTGTATTCGTCTTCTACGCCGTAAATGCCACGCCTATAATCAGCGACAAGGAATGGACCTATATCGGAGGTATGGAATGGTACCAGACATATGATCAGGGGGCGGCCGTTGCAAAAGAGACCGGAAAACCCATGCTCGTCTATTTCTGGACCATATGGTGCACATACTGCGAGAAGATGCAGGTCGAGGTCTTTCCCTATCCGCCGGTAAAAGAGATACTTGAAGAAGACTTTGTGAGGATTGCAATTGACATGGATGTCAACAAGGAGGACACAAACCGATTTAATATTCAGGCCCCGCCTCATGAGCTGTTCCTGGATGAGAACGGCGAGATCATAACCAGGATTCCAGGCTATATTCCAGAGGAATCCTTCCTTGAAATATTGACAGAGGTCAGGGACTTCCACCACAGCCAGACAAAGACAGTTATAACAACAGATATTGAGGCGATAAACGCCCTTACCAACACGAATGAGACAGAGCACATTGACGAAGACGGGATCCAATAGGGTGAAACATTGAGCTACAGCGACGCCATTTTATACATATCCATAGCCATTGGAGCGGTAATAATCGGGCTTTTATCCAACCAGCTCCTTAAAAAAACGGACGCCCACGAAAGTCACATTAAAATGCTGGTGCGGGTCTTAACAGGGCTCCTGGTCTTCGACTTTATTCTCCTCTCATACTACTTCTACGCCAGCAACTTTACAGTAGCCTATGTATGGCAGTTCTCAAGCAAATACTATCCTGTTTATTACCGCCTTTCCGGCGTACTTGCCGGGCAGACGGGAACGCTTCTATTCTGGGCTGCTCTGGTAGCTATCGGGGCTCTATGGCTGAATGAAACCAAAGGACATGAATCAAGGTTTGTAAAAAAAAGCCTCATCATCGTCGTATTCCTTACCATGTATTTCACCCTGCTCACAGTTGTAGACTCCCCATTCAAGACCATCTACGTCGACAACCCCGACCTTCTAGCAGCGAACAATCCCAATCTCGTATTAGACTTCATTCCAGAGGACGGCAACGGCCTCAACCCACTCCTGATCGATCCATGGATGGCAACCCACCCCTTCACAACCTTCCTGGGGTATGCGGGAACAGCCGTGCCTTTCGCAGGCGCCATGGTATTTCTCCTCTCAACCTTCCTTGGAGCAGGCGGCGCAGAAGCCAACAAGCTCTGGGTTGACAAGGGCATACAGTGGCTTCGAATCTCCTGGTTATTTGCAACCCTCTCAATGGTCTTCGGAGGCATATGGGCATACAAATCCCTTGGATGGGGCGGCTTCTGGGCATGGGACCCGATTGAAACCGCCATGCTCCTCCCCTGGCTCATGCTCACCGCAGCCATTCACACCGTAATAGAGCACCGCAGGGATGGAAGGAAATACACCATCCTCGCTCCAGTGCTCACCGCATTCACATTCACCATGGTGGTCTATGCGACCATGGTTACGAGAAGCGGGATATTCGAGTCCGTCCACGCCTTTATCGCAGGGTCTGCAGGCAAATACATCATCATATTGTTCGGGGCATCCTTTGCAATACCACTCGCATTGGGTGCCATAAAGTATGTAAAGTCCGATGTCACCGAGAAGGTGGAAAAGTCCATCTTGAACAGGACAAACATCTTCTATGCAGCGATCCTTGTGTTCGTGATCATTACATTTATCTCCTTTTTCGCCATCACCTACCCCCCAATCGCCAAGCAGCTTTATGGTGTAAAGTATTCAGTCACCGCACAGTTCTTCAACCTATGGATATATCCCTTCTTCATTCTCATGCTCCTTCTAATAGGCCTCGGCCTGCACTACCGGCCTTCAATAAGAAACGAGGCAATGAAAACTTTCCTCTTCTTTACGGCCCTAACCATTGTTGCGGCTGCAATAAGGCCTAATGAAAACTTCAACATCATAGACTATACGGGAATCGTTACTTCCGAAAAACCGCTCCTTTACTCGGTCATAGGCGGGATTTCAGCACTGAGCGTGATCCCACCATCACTCTACGTCCTCTATGCAGTGGAGCAGAGATGGAAGAGGCGGATGTCCTCATTTAAAAAGAGGCACCTCAAGATAAAGGAGGCAGGAATACTCATCATCCACATTGGCGTCATCCTCGTTGCTATGGGAGCGGTTTTTGCATCCCTTTTCGTATCTGATTTCTCAGGCTCTATGGACATAAACAACCCTGGAGTAATGGTGCCTATGTCCCCTGCAAGCGCCCATGAAGGGTTCGGGAGGCTCGGCACCTGGGGTGTTCATCCTGGAGAAGGCGAGAGCGACTATTCCGTTCAGCTCATCGAATACAAGAAGATTGAGGATTATGGTGCCGGAGAGAAAACAGATGCAACTCAGGCGCCGCCGCCGGGGCTTAGCGTCGGAGAATTTTATAACGATCTCGGCTCAGGCCAGATAAAAGAAAGCTATCAGGTTAGAGGCGTGATCGATGATGCCATGCAGACCGAGCATATAACCTATCTGAAACTTTCGGGAGAAGGTCAGGATCTCTGGATCGCCGTAGATAAGATCGAGGAGCCTCCAACCGGTTTGAGCGTGGTTGTTGAAGGGTCGCTTATGACTAACTTCCCCAGCCCATCCCTAAGCAGGACCTTTGACTTCATCATGTTCGCAACTCATATTGAGGAATATTCCTCTGCAGGCACAAGCCCCTATAAAACGGTGGAAGCGCTTCACCTCGCGGTCTACAAAAAAGACAAACGCATAGGCCACGGCACTGCAAGGAGGGAGATTTTCAAGAACGGCGATGCCAACCGGGTACTGGTCGACCGAAGTCTGACAGACGATGTCTTCGTCTCATTCAGCGGCCTGAGCGGAACCAGCGCCCCTGTAACGGTCAAGATAAAACCGCTCATGAACTGGATCTGGATTGGATCGATCTTCTTCATCATCGGGATTACGATGACCATCTTTTCTGACAAAGAGCACCCTATTCTCTAATAAGATACAGGAGTATCAAAAGGGCCAAAAACTCAAAAACACCTGCTGCCGTGTAATAGGGATCGTATGGACATGAGTGGGATGGTGTGAAGATTTCATAAAACATGGGGAGAATAAAGAAACCATTCAATAAAAGGACCAATGCAAAGAGCACCAGTCCGAGGGCGAATTTTGATTTCACATCTTTATAGGACTGGTAGAAGTAATAGACGAGCAGCGCTAAAAGGATGATGTTCGCAATGGTGATTACTGCATGCAAGTAACTCATTAGCCACTGCTTCATCTAAGTATTATAAGTCTATTTACCAGAATTTGGCCCAAATCTGGCATAAATTTATAATATGACATAATATATGGAGCCCCATGGTCAGCGAGGTAACCTCTCTTTTTGCCCAGCCCACGATGCTTCTTGTTTTTCTATCAGGATTTTTATCAGCTCTTACACCATGCATCCTCCCGATCCTTCCTCCAATGCTCGCAGGCTCTATGGGTCATAGGCTGCGCCCCATCTTCATTGTCATGGGCAGCGCCGTCACCTTCACCTTTATGGGAGGGTTGTTCTCGGTTATCGGCTCAGTCTATACAAAGGAGACTTTGAGGTATTTTTTCATCGCAATGATCATCCTTTTTGGAGCTATATGGGCTGATCAGGATATTAACAACATCTTTACGAAGTATTCCTCGATGGTTGTGGGAAGGGTTCATATGGCCTTATCCTCTGTCGGGTTGAAAGGGCCTGGGCCGGGTCATCCACTTCTTGGAGCATTCACACTTGGCATGACCCTGGGCATTGTGTGGATACCCTGTGTAGGGCCTATCCTGGGTTCTGTACTGGCATATACCACATATCAGGGAAATATACTCCACGGCTCGCTTCTACTTCTCAGCTACTCGGCAGGTCTTTCCATTCCAATCCTCTTCATAGCATACACCGGCAAAAGATATTCAAGCCGCTTGAAATGGCTTGAGCAGAACTCGAAAAAGTTTGAGAGATTTGCAGGCTGGGTCATGATTCTCACAGGTGTTGCCATACTCTGGGGTTTCGATAAACAGCTTCAGGCCGTGCTGCTGCCATATATAAGTGACATTGAGCTTATCCTCTTAAAATATGTGGGGCCCGGATAAATTTATGAAACCGCCTGTAATTAAGAACCTGATCGGAAGCCTTGTTTTCTGGGGCATCGTCCTTGCCGCGGCAGGCACATTCCTATCCAGCCTTGTTCTTTTCCTCTCCCCTGATTTGGCAGACACATTATTCCATGGGCTTTCAATCGGTGAAGAGTATGCATATGGTCAGTGGGGGTCGATGATTGGGGCTGTTCTGATCTTTTCCTATTTTGTTGTTTCCTTCTCCCGCCCGATGAAAAGACGGGAATGGCGAAACCTTGGGATCTACGAAGCGTTTTTGGTCGCTCTTTTCACTGAAATGTATGGATTTCCCATTACTATCTACATCTTGACATCGGTCTTCGGAGTCTCCCTGTCCTTCGGGCACACAGAAGGGCATCTCCTTGCAGTGTTTCTTTCGAAGATGGGGCTAATGAGCCTCAACCGGGCCTGGGCATTTGTGATGGCTTTGAGCGCGATTCTACTCCTCTTTGGATTCATATTGGTCAGAACGGGTTGGAGAAGGATATATCTCTCAACCGGCGAACTTGTGACCGAAGGAGTCTACGCCAGAATTCGGCATCCCCAATACCTTGGGCTCCTGGTGATTACAATCGCATTTCTTATTCAGTGGCCAACAATTCTTACTGTTGCCATGTGGCCGGTTTTGCTCGTAATGTACTATCGTCTTGCTAAAAGAGAAGAATCAGAGCTTCTAAAGAGGTTTGGGGAGGAGTATCTGACATACAGGGAGAGGACCTCAATGTTTCTGCCCAAATTTTCATTATCCAGTCAAAGGATAAGGGGGGCATAGCAATGGACGTTGGAGCATTTATCGACAGATACTTTATCGAGCCTGTGATGAGCACGCAGGGATACAATATCTATAACACCCTGGCCTATGCCGTTCTGTTTTTGGCGGGCCTCTTTCTGGCAGAAAGGCTCCTCAAGCGAAGGGGGATGAAGATCGATGAAGGGCTTTTCTGGAGTCTAGTGCCCTTTGTTTTTCTAGGCGG
>QIDD01000059.1 GCA_003230355.1 Methanobacteriota archaeon | reverse complement strand
GCAAACAGGATTGCAGGCGAAGTCCAGAAACAGAGTGATATGGAAACCACATTTTCAGAGAGACTGGATCAGCTGGTCACACACCGGGTCTTTGGCTATGTCACATCTGCCATGGTCATAGGCGGGCTGCTCCTCTGGACGTTTCTAATCGGAAACCTGCTTTCAAGCCTGCTCTCAGAGTTATTCAACTTCTTCCAGCCAGTAAACCCCCAGGTCAGAGGAGCGATTGTAAGCATCCTCTGGAACGGCGCCTTCGGAGGCATCGTGGCAGGAATCACACTCATAATACCCTTTGTCATCCCCTTCTATCTGATGCTCACCATGATCGAAGACTCCGGAATCCTCACAAGGGTTGCCTTCATGATGGACAGCGCCATGCACAAGATAGGCCTGCATGGAAAAGCCCTTATCCCCCTGATCCTCGGATACGGCTGCAACGTCCCAGCTATCTACGGCACCAGGATCTTGGAGACCCGGCGTGAACGGCTCCTGGCCGCGTTCGCCATCACCTTCGCACCCTGCTCAGCCAGAACCATCGTCATACTAGGTTTGGTTGCAACATTTGTAAGCATAAAATGGGCGCTGGCACTCTATGTAATAGACCTTTTTATCATACTCATCCTGGGCAGAATCGCCCTTAAAGCCCTTCCAGGAGAGGCGACAGGGCTGATAATGGAGATGCACTCCTTCAAGATACCCTCTCTCTCGGTTGTGACCAAACAGACATGGACTCGGACCAAATCCATAGTATACCTTGTCTTCCCGATCTACATAGTCGGAAGCGCCTTTGTCCAGGGCCTATATGCATTCGGCGTGCTCGGACCTATAAACAGCTTTATGTCGCCTCTCACAGTCGGCTGGCTCGGCCTCCCTGAGGTTGCAGGGATACTCCTCATATTTGGAGTTGTTAGAAAGGAGTTCATACTCCTTATGCTGGTGGCCATATTCGGAACGAACCTCACCGCTGTTCTGAGCCCTGTTCAGTTCATAGTTCTCGCGCTTATGGGGATGCTCTACATCCCCTGCATATCAACTATCGCAATACTTGTCAAGGAATTTGGGTGGAAGCCCGCAACCATTATATCACTGGCAAATCTCGCATCCGCAATAGTCATTGGAGGAATCGCGTTCAGAGTGCTTACGCCGATGTTCTGATAAGGACTCGCTCATAGATTTAAAGATAGGTGAAATATAATATGACAGGCAATAAGGCAGAAAAAGTAAGAGACATAAAGCTTAGCGAGAACGTTGAAGAATACCTCGAGCAGCTCCTCATTTTCGAGGAAAACGGCGAATCCCTTGCAAAGATAAGCCGGGTATCAGAAGGCCTCGGCATATCGCCGCCTAGCGCCGTGCAGATGCTGAAAAAACTGGAAGCACGCGGGCTTGTAAACTATCGGAGGCGGGAGGGTGTGCAGCTCACAGAGAATGGCAGGGTGGTGGCAACCCAGATAATACGAAATCATAGACTCATCGAAACGCTTATGAAAAAAACCCTTGGACGCGACATCGATGAAAACGTTGTCTGTGGACTTGAACACCACATGACCAAGGAATTTGCCGACGCCATATGCACACTGCTCAACCACCCCCACACGTGTCCGCACACAAACAAGATACCTGAAGGGGAGTGCTGCAAGACAAATAGATAGTGAGATAAAATTAACGATAATTTTAAGAACATGTTAACCAACGATAAGTAAAGTATGAGACTCAAAGTTGTTATTAGGGATGACAAAGAAGATAGAGGATATAATGTGAGCTGTCCTGCAATTCCGGGATGTCACTCACAAGGGGATACCATAGAAGAGGCTTTAGAAAACATTACAGAAGCTATCGAGGGATGTCTGGAGGTGTTGAATGAAAGAGCCAAGGTCACCTCCTCCATAGAAAAGATAGCGGAAGTGGTTGTGTAGTCTATTTTAGCGGGCAATTGTTTTAATGGCCAAGCTCCCAGTCCTTAGAGGAGATAAAGTTCTTAAAGCGTTTTCTAAAGCTGGTTGGGTGGTTGTTAGACAGAAGGGGAGCCATGTTATTATGATAAAGAAAAACCTTGATATTACGCTTTCAGTTCCTGTTCACAAAAGTAAGCCCGTAAAAAGAGGAACTTTAAGAGACCTCATCAAAGACGCTGACCTTACAGTTGAAGACTTCTTGAAGCTCATATAACCGTAGTTATCCCTTGATTGAGTGCCTGAAGCTAAAGAAAAAATCAGAATTAATAGTAGTCCAATTATCACTCCAGATTTCAAAGTCCCTCCTACTCTCATAAACCTCGAAATTAGGAATGCGCCATATTTCCATATAATTTTCGGTCGGCCTGCTTACTTCACAACCATAACGCTGCAGGAGGCTGATCTGAGCACTTTTTCAGAAACCGATCCTAAGAAGAATCTGTCAAGTCCCTTTCTGCCAGCTGTTCCCATGATTATAAGGTCGGTTTTTTCCTCTTCTGCTGTTTCAACGATCTCCTTTGCAGGGCCGCCCTCTTTAAGCTCGGTTTTCAGTTTCACCCCGCTGTCTTTGAAGGCCTTCTTCACACCTTCAAGCGCTTCTTTTCCCTCCTTTTCTAAAAGCCCCTGCACATTCTCCCACATGAAGGTTTCTGGCAGGCTTACGTAGGCTGTTGAGTCAACTACAAAAAGCGCTGTTACCTTTGCGCCCAGAGGCTTTGCCATTTCCATGCAGGTTTTAACTGCTCTCTGGGAATTTTCAGATCCGTCCACGGGTAGTAGAATCTTTTTAATCATCGCGTTCACCCTCAACTATACTTTTTATATTGTCAGATTAATAAATCTTCTGGATGACTGGCAGATGCTTTCCACGAATCGTTGTTGGTGGTGTGAGCTCCGGCGCAGGCAAAACAGTTCTATCCATCGGGCTTATGCATGGTTTTAAAGAGAGGGGCCTTTCAGTTGCGCCTTTTAAGGTTGGCCCGGATTTTATTGACCCCATGTTTCACAGAGCTTCTACCCAGCGTCCGTCGCGGAATCTGGACAGCTTTCTAATGAACCGGAGGGATATTCTTGAGTCCTTTGCCAGGGGATGCCGAAGCGCGGATATTGCGGTTGTAGAGGGTGTGATGGGTCTTTTTGACAGTATTGATGCGACAAGCGAGGTTGGAAGCACGGCCGAGGTTGCAAAGATACTCTCAGCACCCGTGATACTATCAGTAAACGTTGCTAAGACTGCGAGAAGCGCGGCCGCCGTTGTACGGGGTTTTCGCGACTTCGATTCAGAGCTGAATCTTGCAGGCGTGGTTTTGAATAGTGTTGGAAGCAAACGGCACAAAGACAAAGTCACAGAGGCTGTGGAGCAGCTCTCCGGTGTAGAGGTTTTAGGCGCGCTTCCCAAAACCGATGATTTACATCTGCCTGAACGTCACCTTGGGCTTGTGCCAGCCCATGAGCTGAAATCAGATTTTCAAGCCCTTACCAGGGTTGTTGAAGAATATGTGGATATTGACCGCATAATTGAAATCGCAGGTTCAGCAGGGCCTATGGATATATCGGAATCAGAGCCGCAAACTTGTGAGAGAACAAAGGCCAAGGTAGGTGTTGTCTTTGACAATGCTTTTAGGTTCTACTATGCTGAGTCGCTGAAGCAGATAGAGGCAAGGGCAGAGCTGGTTTACATAGACGCACTTCACGATAAAAAACTGCCAAGGGTTGATTCGCTCTATATTGGCGGCGGCTTTCCAGAGGTCTATGCATCCAGCCTTGAGAAAAATACGGGTTTTCGCAGCAGTGTCTATGATTTCTGCGCAGCCGGCGGGCGGGTGTATGGCGAGTGCGGGGGGCTGATGTATCTGGGAGAGTCAATATCAACCGATGCGGGCGAGTTTGAGATGACGGGTTTTTTGCCCCTTGAAACTGAGATGCAGAAGCGCTATGTGGGCATGGGCTATGTGATAAACCAAGCCATCTGTAACAGTTTGCTCGCTGGAAAAGGAGACATTATCCGAGGGCATGTGTTCCATCACTCACAGGCCCGGTTGACTGGCAAGGCCGATTTCGCATTTAAAACCCTGCGGGGCCGCGGAATCGATGGTGCTCGCGACGGAATGATGAAGAAAAATGTCCTCGCAGGCTATATGCATGTTCACCCTTTAAGCTGCCCGAACATACTATCAGCTCTGACTGAAAACCAAGAGCCCGGCCGCTGAAAACTCTGGGACATTGTGCGGATTTAAGAGTGTCTCATCAAAGCCGCCGTCCATCTATTCACACATGCAAATCGCTGCGCCCAGAACCAGAAATTCATTTGACAGTCAACTTGATGATCCGTTGATAAAAATATGATAATATTATTATTCACAGCAATCGTCAGGGTTATATGATCTTACAAACTGAATTGACGGTCAACCCGATTTTAGAAAGCAGTTTGCCACTAAATTTATATACAAGGATAAAGTCATGGATTCATATAATTCTAAAGAACATTTTATGGAGGATTGAAAGATATGTCATCGCAACTGAGCGGACAGCCTATATTGATATTAAGAGAAGGCACAGAAAGAAGGCGTGGTAGAGACGCGCAGAGTACAAATATACTCGCGGCAAAGGTTATCGCCGAAGCAGTGAAAAGCACCCTTGGCCCCCGTGGCATGGATAAAATGCTTGTAGACAGCCTCGGAGACATTGTTGTGACCAATGATGGCGTAACTATCCTTAAAAATATGGATATTGAGCATCCGGCTGCGAAGATGATGGTTGAAGTTGCCAAGACCCAGGAAAACGAGGTTGGCGACGGGACCACGACTGCCGTTGTTCTTGCAGGCGAGCTTCTCAAGCGGGCGGAGGGACTTATCGAGCAGGATATTCATCCGACGATTATTGCCCAGGGATATCGGATGGCGGCAGATAAGGCCAGAGAAATACTTGAAGGATTTTCTGACAAGATCTCGATTACCGATAGCAGCGTTCTGACCCAGATAGCATCCACCGCCATGACTGGCAAGGGATCGGAAAACGCCAAGGATTTTCTCAGCAAAATAGTTGTAGACGCTGTAAACGCCGTGTCTGAAAAGCAAGGGTCCAAGATTGTAATCGATGTTGATGACATTAAGATCGAGAAGAAGACCGGTGCCCATGTTGATAATACCGAGCTGATAACAGGTGTGATTGTTGATAAGGACAGGTCTCATTCATCTATGCCTGAGCGTGTTGAAAAGGCAAGGATCGCCCTTGTGAACTCGGCGCTTGAGGTCAAGGATACTGAGGTGGATGCTGAGATTCGGATAACTGATCCAAACCAGCTCAAAGCCTTTTTGGGTGAAGAGGAGAAAACGCTTAAGGACATGGTTGAAAAGATCAGCTCTTCCGGGGCGAATGTACTTTTTGTGCAGAAGGGCATTGACGATCTTGCCGAGCACTACCTGGCGAAGGCAGGAATCTTCGCAATCAAGCGTGCGAAGAAGAGTGATATGGAACGGCTTGCTAAGGCAACGGGCGCAAGCATTGTTACAAACCTTGACGATCTAACAGGTGATGATCTTGGTTCTGCAGGTGTTGTTGAGGTTGTGAAGATCGGTGACGATGAGATGACCTTTGTAAAAGAATGCAAGGATCCCAAGTCTGTTAGCATTCTTGTAAGGGGTGGGACAGAGCATATTGTCGATGAGATTGAGCGAAGCCTTGAAGACGCGCTTGGCGTTGTGACAACGGCAATTAAGGATCAGAAGATTGTTGCCGGCGGAGGCGCGCCTGAGGCAGAGGCTGCGAAGGGTCTGCGGGACTTTGCTAAGGGTGTTGGCGGTCGTGAGCAGCTTGCGATTGAGTCTTTTGCCGATTCCCTTGAGGTGATTCCCCGGGCGCTTGCGGAAAACGCGGGTCTTGACCCGATTGACGTGATTGTCGCTATTCGCTCTAAACATGAGGAGAAAGGCGGCGCGCGCTTCGGACTCGATGTAAACGACGGTAAGATAAAGGACATGGCTGCTGAGGGTGTTATCGAGCCTCTACGTGTGAAGATTCAGGCTGTAGATTCTGCAAGCGAGGTTGCGGTGATGATTCTTCGAATCGACGACGTTATCCAGGCCTCTGGTCTCGGCGGAGGCGGCGGTGGAATGCCGCCTGGTGGAATGCCTCCGGGCATGGGCGGTATGGGTGGCATGCCTCCCATGATGTAAACCCAAAAAAACTTCCCACATATATTTTTTGAAAAGCCTC
>QIDD01000058.1 GCA_003230355.1 Methanobacteriota archaeon | reverse complement strand
AGAGTAATCCTGAGGAATAGACAATGAATTTTCTAACTGTAGGCGTAAATATGCGCGATGTTGCCTGCTCGATTAAGCGGGCCGGGCACAGCGTGAGCTCGGTAAACTATTTCAACCCTGTTGATCTGGGCCGCTGCGCAGAGGAATCGATAACATTCCTGGGTTGTGACAGAATATCGACGGAAGGGCTCAACGATGAATCCGGGTCGTGGAAGCAATTTCTTTTTGAAAAAACCATTGCAGCCTTGGCGAAAGACAATTTTGACTTTATTGTCCCGCGGATTAACAGCGAACATATTGACCCCTTGAAAAGGTTTGCACCAATCCTTGGAAACAGCCTGAAAAGTTTGGAGCCCCTGCGTGACAAGTGGCAGTGCACGAGGGCTGCATCAAAGCAGGGCTTGAACGTTCCAAAAACCGAGATAGCAACCGCTTCGCTGAAGTCCGCTAATCGTGTGTTCCCGCTTATTTTCAAACCTATCAGGGGGTCGAGAGGCGCGGGTCTTCGAAAGGTGCACAGCCCAGGTGAGCTGGAGGCGCTGCTCATTGAAAAGGCCGCAGACAAAAACTGTATTCTGCAGGAATACATACAGGGCGAATCCTATAACATTAACTTCCTCTCTGATGGAGCGCGCCTGGAGCCGATTTTTGTGAGCAGACAGCTCTTTTCCGATCCTGAAAATCTGGTGTACTCAGGTAGCGTCGGACCAGTTGAGCCTGAAGGCATTGAAGAATTTGTCGAAGAGTGCACGGCTTTTCTGGAACACTTTAAAATCAGGGGAATTGTGGGTGTTGACTTCATGGTTGACAGCGTGGGTGAAGCCTTTTTCATCGAGGCGAACCCGCGGATACAGGGTTCATTTGAGGTTATGGAAGGTGCGCTTGGGATTAATATGTTTGACTATTATCACGGGGCATGGAGCGGTGAAATCCCGGCGGTTCCATCTTCGACGCATCTTGCAGGAAAAAACATTGTAACAGCGCAGAGGGACTGCCGGGCGCCCGATTTTGAAGGATGCGGACATATTCGTGACATCCCGCCAATGGGTGCGTTCATTGCCGCGGGCGAGCCAGTCTGCACAGTTGTTGCAGCCGGAAATTCAGAAGCTGAGGTTGAAGCCATGCTTAGAAAATGGTCGAACACGATTTTAAACCGGATGAAACCGCTCTAAGATTCCACTCTTGTAATTCTGACATTCGAGTGTACCAGGGGGAAAAGAGCAGGTAATCCTGGGGCTTATTTGTTTTTGATCTGTATAGTCTGTATTGGGAATGGAATTTCAATTCCATCTTTTTTGAAGCGCTCATCGATTGCGCGGTTGATCCGGTTTATTACTTCGAAGCGGTCTTTATGGCTGTCAATCCAGACATAGAGGATGAGTGAAAGTGAGAAGTCTGAAAAAGAGGTCAAATGCACACGCGGCGCCGGCCGCTCCATGACGTGGCGCTGTTTTTTGGCAACCTCTTTGAGCGCTTTAGTTGCGGTCTTCAGGTCTGTTCCGTAGGCCACGCCAACCGGTATCTTCAGCCTGAGCCGGTTGTCAGGGTAGGAGTAGTTTATTATCTGGCTGCTTCCGATCTGCGAGTTGGGAACAACAATCATTGTTAAATCCATTGTGAGTATCTTTGTGCTTCGAAGCCCGATTTCAGAAACCTCGCCGTATTCGCCTGCTGAAAGCTCGATTATGTCGTTCACCCTAAAGGGCCTGTCAGCCATGATCACAAACCCTGAGATCATGTTTGAAATCGTGTCCTGGGCGGCAAGGGCCACAGCCAGGCCGGCGATACCGAGTCCTGCAACGATTGCTGTGATGTCGTATCTGAAAAAATCCAGGATGATAACAATTGACGAGCCGTAGATGAAGATGTCCGCTGTCCTGTTAAAGAGCGGCAGGAACTCGTCGTCAAATCGGCTTTTAGCCTTGGCCGCGATGTTTTTAGCATACCACCGCGCAAAGACCCGCACTGTTTTCGAGACAAAATAAGCGCCTACAAACACCTCGGCCACATAGAGGATTGAGTCAAGCTTCGATGTTACCTCTGGAAGGATGCTGATTCCTTGAACTGCAACGTCGAATCCAAGGAGGATGATAAGGTAGTATAGTGGTTTTTGCACAGCCTCTATCAGCATGTCATCCAGTATGGTCGTCCTTTTCTTCGCGGCCGCCGCAGCGTATCGTGAGATGAAATAGACAAAGAGCTTGGCCAGAACTATAGATAAAATTAGCAGTCCAAGTCCTTTAAACACCTCCGCTGCCACTGCTGGAATCTCCATTTAAACCGCCTTTCAAACATAGCAATGCAGGCTTATAATCTTAACTGATAAGAGACAGCATTATAAATTTATTAAAATGATTCAATTTCGATTAGCAGTTGATTTCAGGAGATAAGGGCAAAGACTTTTATCCTTTCCTGTGTGTATCTACCTTGGATGTGGAAGAAGGTTGAAGAGGTTTTCAGGGACTTCCCTGCACAGAAGAGGGTTGCCCTATACCTGCTTGAAAAAGGATTTCAGGTGAATGAGAGCGGCCGGATAGCTGTAGACGGATGTCTTGTTCCGAGCACGAGCCTTTCCCGGCGGCTGGGAGTTGATAGGCGTGTGATCGACGCGGCGGCAACGCGGATTCTGAATTCAGAGGGGCTGCGGCGGGTCTTTACAAAGCTTCGGCCTATTGCTGATCTCAGCGAATCCGCGCCGGAGCTGGGCCTGGGTGTTGTCTCAATCAGTGTGAAAGACGCAAGTAAACCTGGAATAATTGAAAGCCTGACAGACTGCATGACGCGCCACGGTGTTACCATCAGACAGGCCATAGCCGACGACCCATTTTTTGTCAATGAACCCCGGTTTACCGTGATAACAGGTGAAAAAGTGGACGGCGAGCTTTTAGAGGCGCTTCAGGCAATTGAAGGCGTTAGTGAAATCAGGATATCCTAGTCCACCCTTGTATCTGTCTGTGCTGTGCTTCAAGCCGTGATAGGGCTGGATGGCTGCTGCCAAGTCTTTTAACAAATCTCTCTCTGGCATCATCAAATGTGAGCGGCCTTGTGCCTGATGTAAGGTTATCGGCATAGGACACAACAATTTCTTCGGGTGTTTCAGCTAGATAATTTTGTGCTGGAAGGCCGAGAACCACTGCCTCAACAGATGTGATTCCTGCTCCAATGTGGCGTTCAACAACACGGGCAACATCCTCTGAAAAACCCTCTTCGCGCACAATTCTCCCGCTGCTGATGAAATGCTCAAGCCCGTGGGTCTCACCTCTGCCGATATCATGAAGCATTGCACCGGTTAAAACGAGGTCCAAATCTATTGGAACAGAAAGTCGTTGGGAGATTTCAACCGCCCGGTCTGCAACAGCAATTGAGTGTCCGATCACAGATTCACTGCATCCGCGACGCGCTAAAAGCATCTGAAGATGGTTTTTCGATTTCATCCTGAAGTTTTGCAATCTCTGATTCCAGTCGTTCAACAACAACCTGGTTGTTTGAGAACTCAAGTGTTCCCTCGCACTGTGGGCATCGGAATTCCCGCTCGCTAGCAATGTCATAGGGTATGCGGAACCTGTCGTTTGTACATGAGAAAAAGACTGTGTTTGTCTCGTAATCAAGTCTGCTTGAAAGGTCATCAAGGACTCTTTTCTTACGCTCAATTATTACGTCTCGCACGCGGGGCAGGTTAAGCGTCCAAGTATAGATATACCATCCGATGTCTTTGTCCTTCGTCCGTGCATAGGATGCGAGCCTATAGTCATATAGCTTATAGAGAATCTTACGCGCAAGATTTAGCTTGATCCCCAGCTCTTCTGCTATGGACTCGTCAGTTGCATCTCTCCCGATAAGAGTGTGGATGATTTTAATACCCTCGTCTCCAAGAGTTTCCTCAAAAAACTGTCGAACATTTGAGTCTTCTAAGATAGCACTTCCATTTTCCATTTTCATTCACAACTCAAGCATTTTTATTTCTGAAAACTGTTCCTACCCATAATATAATGACTGGTCTCAGATTTAAATCTTTTGAAACCTTTTTTGAATCTTTTTGATACTTCCAGGGGTAACATCTACAAACTTGACAGCCTGGACTGCGCCGCTGAAACACCCGCGCCCAAGGTGAAATCATGACCCGCTCTGGCGAGCACCATTTCCAGAGCCGAGAGCACGCCGAGAAGCTCGACATTGTCAACATTAGCCATGTGCCCTATCCTGAATATCTTGCCTTTCACTGATTCCTGCCCGCCTGCAAGCAAAATGCCATATTCGTCTTTCAGACGCCCTCTCACGTCGCTGTCAGTCAACCCAACTGGGATTTTTATCGCTGTAACCGTGTTTGAGGCATGTGTTGGGTCAGCAAAAAGCTCAAGGTTCATTGCAAGCGCTGCTTCACGGGTGGCGGCGGCAAGCATACGATGCCGCCTTATCCTGTTCTCAAGACCTTCAGCCCGCAACTCGGCCAAAGCCACTCTAAGTCCATAAATGAGTGAAAGGGCAGGTGTAAAGGGGGTTGTGGATTTTTTAAGCGACTTGCGGTAGCTAGCGAGATCAAGATAGAAACCTCTTTTGCCCGAATTGTTTTCAATCACATTCCAGGCACGCTCGCTCACAGCTGCAAAGCCAAGGCCTGGTGGTGCGGCTAGGCATTTCTGCGAGCCTGTTATGCAGATGTCCACTCCCCATCCATCGGTGCGCACATCATCGCCGCCAATCGAGGTCACCGCGTCCATAATAAAGAGCATATTGTTTTTCCTGGCGATCCTTCCAATTTCCTCGGCGTCGTGGAGAACACCTGTAGATGTTTCGTTGTGGGTCATAGTGATCGCCACTGCATCGCTTTTTGAAACCGCGGATTCAACATCGGCCGGGCTTACGGCCCGGCCCCACTCGACCGGAACATTAACCGCCTTGCCGCCGAAGGCCCGAACAATCTTTGGAAATCGCTCGCCGAACTTGCCGCCGCCGATGCATATCACCTCGTCACCCGCTGAAACAACTGAGGAAACAGCTGCATCCATGGCTGCTGTTCCAGAGCCTGTGATAATCGCGACATCATTTTTCGTCTGATAAACATACCGCAGGCCGTTCCAGCACTCCTCAAGTATGGCGTTGAAATCAGGTGTGCGATGCCCCATCATTGGAGTTGCAAGCGCTGACCTAACAGCGGGCGACAACTCCACAGGACCTGGAATAAGAATCCTTTTCTTCATAGCATTCAAAGTCT
This sequence comes from Methanobacteriota archaeon, assembly GCA_003230355.1. Taxonomy (GTDB): domain Archaea; phylum Hydrothermarchaeota; class Hydrothermarchaeia; order Hydrothermarchaeales; family SZUA-236; genus SZUA-236. The sequence goes on along the minus strand of QIDD01000058.1, from coordinate 1,007 downwards.
AAAGCGGATTTGCATTTAAATCTTTCTAGTTATGATAGTGTTCAATTCGAGGCATCCGTTAAAGGAGGTTGTTCAAAGTTCGGTTGATAAAAATATGGAAAGTTTTTATAATTTGTAGGTTATCTCTAACTATGGGATTTGTTCAAACACTTAACAATTATTCAGGATTAATCAATGTATTTGTTGTTTTGATTCTTGCCGCTATTACCTATTGGTACGCTAGGAGTACAAAACAGATGGTTAATCAAATGAAAAAAACTCGTGAATCTTCTAATAAACTTATGGAAAAAAGCATAACTGCCCAAGCAGAGATCCATGTTTTACCCAAAATAATTTGGGAATTTACTCAGGATATGGAAAACAAAAAAATATTCAAAATTATCAACAAAGGTGCATCGGTTTCAAATTGTAAATTAAGATTTTATATTGATGATATTGAAATAATTGAAGATGAAAGAAAAATCCGTCTTTTAGAGATTGAAAATAATACAGATGTTGATAAACTTTTTTCCCAGATTCAAAAAACTCATCCAATTTTTACAGGGTATATTGACTTTTCTTTTATTTCATTTTTGGGTGGTGCTTATCAGTTTAAATATGAATTTTCGGGTTCGTGGGAAGGGGCAAATGTTAGGATTACTAAAGGACCGATATTAATTGAATCACTCACTCCATGGAATATCTAAAAGACTCTCAAATAAATCATAAATACGAATCTAAACGCCTGTTCTCCGCAACCTTTCTAACAAATTCACTGCGTGTACAGCTCTGTATCAGGATGAAACGCGTACCATGCAAACCAGAAATTCCGCTCCTTCACGATCTCTGCGCCTGTGTCTTGATTCGTTATCTTCACAATCCCGGCATCATCACGTTCCAGCCTAATGGAAACGTCGTTAACGGTGTCATCAATAGTTTTGAGCTCTTTCAGGTCCTCCTCTTGATATGCCTTGAAAACGCCGTCAACCTCGATTCCAAAAACGACTGTTTTTGGATGAATTCGGTCA
>QIDD01000057.1 GCA_003230355.1 Methanobacteriota archaeon | reverse complement strand
TTTTCCAGGAAACTGAACAGTTCTACAGGATTTGGGGCAAATTTGGGTATATCCTTTATAAGATATGTCTCTCAATGAATAAAACTCAAGCGGTGATATAGTTTGGATAAAGAAGAAAAATTTAATCTTTCCCTTGATAAAACGGCTGTAAAAATCGGCCTTTTGGTTGGAGTTGTTTTTTTTGCAGCCATTATAGTGTACGGCATCGCAGGACTTGCAAATAACCATGAACCTGAGCCTTCTCAGTTATCTCTGGTGGTGCCGGTTTCAATTGATGAGGTTTATCCTCTTTTCATGTGCCCATGCTGCGGCAAGCCCCTTGACCCTGATAATCCCTGCTGCGGCCTTGCAAAGGAGCGGATTGATTACATCTCTGCCCTTTCAGATTCAGGGATATCCAATGAGGAGATCGTTCTCACAACGGTCAAGAAATACGGCATCAACCTATTGATAGATGAGTCTATGAAAGAGGAGGTTAGAACAGAGCTTGGAAGGCGTGCTCCAACTGACCGCCCGAAGATGTCAATCGAACCGACTCTACATGATTTTGGTGATGTTAGTTTTGCCGGGGGTGTTGTAAAGACGGTTATGACGATTAAAAACGAAGGTGACTCGGATCTTGTGTTAAATGACATGGACACCTCATGCGGCTGCACATCTGCAAGCATCACGAAAGACGGAGTCGAAGGACCGGTGTACGGTATGAAGATGCACGGCAAGAATCCTGTTGGCTGGAGTGTAACCCTCAAGCCCGGGGAGATGGCTCTTCTCAATGTCTACTATGACCCAACGGTTCATCCCGATCTCAGGGGTCCTGTGACAAGGTCTGTCTCCGTCTTTTCAAACGATCCTGTTGAGTTTCAAAAAGATGTTCGAATCGAGGTAAACCAGGTAGATTAGAAGGTGGTTATATTATGGTCAAAAATGAAGAGATGTCTAAGTCCCAGCGAAAAAAGATGAAGAAGGAAAAACGCTTGGAGCAGCGTGACGCTCGTCGCAGAGAACAAAAGAAAATTGAGAAGAAGAACAGTCTCATAAAATATAGTGTAATAGCCTTGATTGTGATTGTCGCTGCATTCTACTTATCCAACAGAGACTCGAATCTGGCTGAAGCCGCTGTAATTAAGATTGATCCAACAGTTTATGATTTCCGTGATGTGAGCGTTAAAGGCGGAGTTGTGAAAACCGTTATGACAGTTAAAAACGAGGGCGGATCAGATCTGGTGATAAACGACATGGAATCTTCCTGCGCCTGCACCACTGCAACTATAACAAAAGACGGAGTCGAAGGGCCGGTGTTCGGGATGAGATCACACGGCGACAATCCTGTTGGCTGGTCTGAAACACTAAAACCAGGTGAGAGTGCCCAGCTTAATATTTATTATAATCCGACGGTGCACCCTGATCTGCGCGGGCCGGTGACACGGGCGATTTCGCTGTACTCCAACGATCCCAGGAGCAAGAGATCGGTTGTGAAGGTAGAGGTAAATCAGGTGGACTAAAGGAAGCAGATCATGATGAAGGGAAAGGATCTTACAAAGAGCGAGCAAAAAGAGCTAAAAAAGAAGAAGAGAATGGAGCAAAAGGAGACGGCCCGCCTTGAAAAGGAAAGGAGTGAGAAGAGAGATCGCTACGTCAAATATGCAGCGCTAGCAGCAATCATACTCGTTGCAGGATTCTACCTCTTGAACAGGGATTCAGGTCCATCGGGCGCCCCGAGAATCACAATTAACCCGACTGAGCACGATTTCGGCCTTGTAAGCGTTAGAGGGGGTGTTGTAATGACCGCTATGACCCTTAAGAATGAAGGGGGATCTGATCTGGTGATCAACAATCTGGACACTTCCTGCGGCTGTACAACGGCCACCGTGAAGAAAGGCGGAATTGAAGGGCCTGCTTTCGGGATGAGTGAACACGGAATGAACCCTGTTGGCTGGTCTGAGACCTTGAAACCGGGTGAGAATGCGCTACTGAATATCTATTACAATCCAGGGGTGCATCTGGACTCACGAGGGCCTGCAACGATGGCAGTATGGGTATATTCAAATGACCCTAATAGCCCTGAGAAAATAGTAAAGATAGACACAAATCAGGTGGATTGATTCAGGATGAAGAGATCGTTCACAGCTTTGGCGGCCGCATTTATAGTGCTACTGGCAGCGTTCGGCGTTTACAGCCTGGTGCTAAAGGGCGCGCCCAGAATTGAGGTGACACCCGCCTTCAAGGACCTTGGGGACGTGACAGAAGAGGGTTTCAACTACACCTTCACAGTGAGTAACAGAGGCACTAAAGAGCTTGTAATTGATAGGGTGAGCACATCCTGCGGCTGCACACTAGCCACGATAGAGTCAGAGCTAATCCTACCGGATGCTAGCACTGATCTCTTAGTCACCTTCAACCCCAAGCTCATGGTGGATGAGGAGATCCGGGGCAAGGTGTCGCGCATCATCTTTATCAGGAGCAATGATCCTGAAAACCCGGAGCTTGAGATTAAGATAACTGCAAACGTGGTGGAAGGATGAGCGGACCCGGCAGATCAGTGTTGATAATAGGCCTTGTCTTCATAGTAGTTGCCGGCCTATCGGCCTTGGCGATTTCGAAGAGAGGATCGGGAGACCAGTCAAACGACGTTGACAATTTAGACCCTCTGATTAAGGAACTGACCAGCACGCCTTCAAGCGGACTCCCAGATTACGCATTGACATCTAAAAAGACCGAGGCCGCTTATAGGATATCTGTTGAGTTTCCTGACCTCATTGAGAAGTTTCCATGCTACTGCGGCTGCAGGTCTATAAGGCATAAGTCTTTGAAGGACTGTTTTACCAAGGGTGGTGAAGGCGGCTTTGGAGAGCATGCTTCATTCTGCGACCTCTGTGTTGACGAGGCTCTGGACGTCTACAAGTGGCAGAAAGAGGGCGTCCCGCTGAAGGAAGCTCGATCCCGGTTTGACGAGAAATACACCAGATATGGCGATCCCACCGACACGCCCCTGATTTAACTTAGGTGTATTATGAAGATATTTTTAGTTATTGGACTGGCGGCGGCGATAATATTGGTTGCTGGATACGGTGGTGTGGTGAGCATTGATGCTGCCTTTAACAAGTCTTCCTTTCACGCCGAGGCCTCAAAAATTACCGATGCCGCGTCTGTGAATGGAAGCGAGCACGTGGAATGCACACTGAACGAATCAGAGGAGGTTATGGTGGAGGAGGCGCAGTCTGTTTACGAGGAGGATGGAAAAATACGGTTAGGAGGCATAAGTTTCTTTACTTCCCTGGGATCTGGGCTGGAAGAGGCAAGGGCAACTGAAAAGTGGACTTTTGTCTATCTACATTCCAACTCCTGCGGATGGTGCAGGAAATTCGAGGCAGAGACGCTCACCGATCCAGGTGTTATTTCAATTGTTGAAGCATCTTTTGTGCCTGTGGCAGTCGAGGTAACTGAGCAAAAAGACCTGGCAGGGAATTTCAGGGTATACGGCACGCCTACAATGGTCTTTTTAGATTCAAGTGGAGAGGAGATTCATCGGGTCAGGGGTTTTATGGTTGCCGACTCATTCATTACAGAACTTGATAAAGTGAAGAGGCAATCTTGATTTGTAGAAGTGGGGGATATACTGCTGATTCTGAACAGCATGACCATGAGCCATGGACCAGCACACACAATCGTCGCCCGCTATTCCTCGGATCAAGCAAAACTAAATCCCAAAGTTGTTAAATTCTTTTCATACCTGCGATCTGCTTTGGAAGAACGTACCTTAATTTTTTATGGTTTGAGCGTGCACTATAGATGGATGAGCTATAATTTTTTGGAGGCGGTCTTTCTTTGATTAGAATGCCTACAACTGAAAACGAGAGGCTGCTCTCATCGGTCATCCTTGTGTTCATTACATACTTTGGATTGAACTCCCTTATCTTTGCGATGCTTGGCGAGGAGAGCGCGTCCATCCCCTATCTCATAACGCTCTCTTTTCTCAGCGGCATGATATTGGGTGTTTCATTCTTTCTCTGGACCAAGTCTTCAGCAGCTGAAAACAAATCAAGCTCAAGTTTGATGCGAAATATTGAAGTCCTGAAAAAGGCGCTGAGCGATGATGAAAGGACTTTGATCGATCTTATCAGCGGTTCCGAAGGCGTGACACAAGACTCGATAAGGTTTAAAACAGGATTTTCCAAGTCAAAGGTTAGCGCTTTGCTTTCTGATTTTGAAAAAAAGGACATAATATCAAGGGAACGACTTGGAAGAACCTATAAAGTATTTATTTCAGATTGGCTGAAAAAATGATATTTTTTGAGATAATTTGGACGGTTAAAGATATAATTAAGTTTAAAGAGTTGACAAAACATCTCAAAATTGCTCCGGTTATCCTCACAACATATACTCGCCACCGCGTTAAGACGGTGCTGAGGTGAATAAAAATGCAAAAACTACAAAAAATACTGCTCGCAACGGCGGTGCTTCTTGCGCTGACAACAGCAGCAGCTCTTGCCAACAGCCCCGATGAAGACGGAGGCTGGTGGACCGAAATGAAGGAATACCATGAAACAATGCACGGCGACGACTTTGATACCCATCATCAAAGCATGCACGGTGAAGACTGGGAAGACCAGGTAGCAGACTGCCATGCAACTGCAGACGGAGGCGACCAGACCACCGGCGGCCACATGGGTGGCGGCATGATGGGCGGCAATATGGAGTCTAATACAGGCTCTATGACGGGCGCCACCATGATGTAGGCCAAAGCAGGCCTACATTTTTTTACACCATAAATATATGAGGTGAAATTGCATGATGGGAACTGGATTTGGAATTGGGGGCTTTGGCATGGGCCTTGGCCTACTTTTCTGGATATTTGTATTCCTTGCGCTGTACTATGTGCTCACGGAAAAGAATAAAACCGTGAGAGCCGATTCAGCCATAGACGTTCTGAAACAAAGATACGCATGTGGCGAGATAACGCGAGACGAGTATCTTCAGGTGAAAAAGGAGATTTAGATGGCTAAACGTGAGCACATTGTATTCGGGGCCCTTGTGGCCCTGTTTCTCTTGTTTTTAGGTTATGAAACCCTGTTTTATGATCCTGTTATGCCGGATCATGGGGGGATGCATTCCATGATGGCTGGGCAGACCGGACCGAGCCTGTTTGGATTTAACCTGTTGTTTTGGATTCTCATACTGGCCTTTGCCTACCTCGTGATAAGGTCTGGGCAAAAGAAAAGCGTGGCAGATGAGAGTGAAGCTGTCAGGACTTTGAAAGACAGATATGCTCGAGGCGAGATTTCAAGAGAGGAATACCTCCAGATGTTCAAGGACCTTAAAGAAGGGTGAGGGCTAAGTAAAGATAAATATGTGATTTGGGACTAATTCTGGTAAAGTCATTTATAACAATTATAACAATTAAAGGCAGGTAAATCTATGGGAAAAAGGATGTATTCTTTTTTTATTGTCCTAATCCTGGTTCTTTTGTCAGGGTGTATTGGGCAGAGTTCTACTCTACAGGCAAGCAGCAGCGAGCAGCAGTCTCCGCACAAGATAACCCGGGCCGAGCTTACAGAGCTTATTCAGGAAGACGGGGATATGTTGCTGATTGATGTACGCACAGAAGGAGAATATGAGAAGGGGCATCTCCCAGGTGCAATCGTCATTCCCTACGATGAATTTGACACCAGATACAGTGAGATACTTGACTATAAGGACAAAGAGGTCGTCCTTTACTGCCACGTCGGTGGAATGGGCGATTATGCAGGAAGAGTTTTATTGGAAAATGGTTTTACAAATGTTAAGAATCTCGACGGCGGGATCAATGGCTGGATAAATTCTGGAGGTAAGATTGTATGAACTCAGAAGATGAAAAATCAAGTATTGAAGTATCGCTGCAGCCTGAAAGTAGAAATCGAAAGACAATGATTATTGGAATAGCTGTGCTGGTTTTGGCTGGAGTTAGTTTTGTAGGGATTATATATGCCGCCTATAACTATCTGGAAATTGACATCGGCGGCAGTGGCGCAATCAATGCCACGAGCGTTTCAGTTTCATCAACCGGGATTTCAGGCCTGGACCGGTGGGATATTGAGGGGCAGAAGCTTGGCAAAGACGAGCTGAGGCAGAAATATCTTGAGCTTTACAACTATACCTATCCCTTTCTTTTAAAGGAGGCAATAAAGTCTGAAATCATCCCCTCAGGGGTTCCAGCAATCTATGGCGAAGAGCTTTCTATCTCATT
>QIDD01000056.1 GCA_003230355.1 Methanobacteriota archaeon | reverse complement strand
AACCACGCTCTATCGAAGGAATTGCTCATGCCGCGTTTAATAAAAAAAAGAGGGGGAATCATTGCTCGTCGAAGCTCTTCCCAATTGTTATTTACACAGGGCTTGTGGTCGTTGTTGTTGGTTCCACGGTAGTCGTAGTTGTGGATGATGTGGTAGTTGTCGGTTCCACGGTGGTGGTCGTTGTCGTAGAGGTTGTAGTGGTAGAAGTTGTTGACGCGGTGGATGTTGTGGTTGTCGTGCCGTCATCGTCACCTTCACAACGGTCCTCTAGCTCAATTTCCTTGACATAGAGTGTTCCGCTCTCGTTTTTGGCTTCAACCTTTATTATGTCGTTTATGTTGAGGTCATCACAACGGTTGATGCCGTCTTCATATTCTGTCTCATCTGTGAAGTAGAACGTTTGTCCTCCGACAATCTTTAACTGCCCTGTTTCGCCGTTGGAGCATGTCAGGGTTTCTATCTCACCGCAAAACTTTTCTTCTTCATCGTGATCCCTGTCTTTTCCATCGGGTCCTGTTCCGCCTAGGCACAGATGACGCTTGGCAAACCTCTCGGCATTCTCTGCAAGCTGCTCTGCAGATATGGCCTGACCAAAGGCTTCGCCGTATTCTCCCTCTTCAAAGGCTTTCTCTGCCTTTTCTAAATGCTCTTTTGCCTGTTCAAGAAGTTTTTTAGCAGGCCCACTTTCACAATCACCAAGCTCTTCTTCAGCGTCTACTATCTCTTCTCTAGCTTCCCCGATCTGCTCAGAAGCCCTTTGCTCTCTGTCTGCTTTGTCAATTTTTTCATGTTTAATCTTGACTTTAGTTTTGTTCAACTTTTTAGCGATCTCATCGCCGTCCATGTCGGGAGACTCCTCAATTTCAACTTCCTCAGCTTCAGAGTCGTCTATAGCATTCCTCACTTCAAGAGGTATGTCGTCTGGCGTCACAAAAAGTATGATTCCACCGAGTCTTTTAGCCTTTTCAAGTGCTCGTAGTATCCCCTTGGAATCATAGCCATATGCTATTATTATTCCTCTTCCTCTGAAGTTTTCTTTGAAGTGGTTGAGAGCGGCTGCGGCGGTTGCGTAGCGATCTTTTCCGGAAATTCTGATCACCGTGTAATCTGAAAGTGCGTTTTCATATTCTGGTGGAACGGCCATCGGGCCTCCGAGTATGAAAACCGTGCTGGGTTCTAAGGCGTTTATTTCGTCTACTACGGTTTCGCTAAACACCCCCCAGGGCGTTGTTGCAATATCAATTTCTATTACGTTTTTTATTGTCTCGGCAACTGCTGAATCAGCTTCGTTGTCAGATGTTAGAATTACCATTTTTGTTCTCTGTGCCGCCCCTGCTTCTGCTGTGGCTAGGACTGCCAGGAGGCAAAGGACTGCGATCAGGTATTTCTTTTTCATCATTTTGTTCACCTCGTTACATATTTTTGATTAATCTCTTGTTTGCGGTGCCTACTAATAATTTTCTGTAAACATTTGGCTTTTCTAACCAAATAAACCACATATTTCTAATTTTACAGATAATAATAGTTCATTTAAGTTTATTTCAATTATTTAACCTGATTTTAATCTTTAATATTTCGAGATATTCGAGCAAGAATCAATAACAGTTCAAAACAGTTCATCTACCTCTTTTTAAACTCCTCTGAAAGAAATAGCTTGTTTCGCCGCCCCACACGCTCAACGCGAACTATTTTACGCCTTTCCAGCTCAGATATGATTTTACTTACCTTGGCCTTTGAAAAACCGGTGTGATCCCCCAGCCTCTTCTGAACAATCCCAGCATTTTCCCGCACCAAGTCAATAATAATTCTTTCATCGTCTTTCATAAACTCAGTCTTATTCTCCAACCCGTCTCCACCCCTTCTAAAGCGATAGTAGCCGATCAAAAAAAGGGCAATGAAAAGAGGAACAAAAAGCCAGTATATCTTCGAATCCTCTTTTTGAGGCACCGGGGTAAACGTAGTCGTGACAGCTGCAGGGAGGGTTGTAGATGACTGGATCAACGGGGAATATCGTATAAACACAGCCAGCTCATCTGCAGGGTCCACATTCCACACAAAGGTTGTGGTCGTCCCATCTGAAATCGTTTGATCCGGCAGCGGGGCAATATCGGTCCTTGCGCCTGAAGAAATCGGGTTTGGAAGCCCCATGCCCCGCGGCAGAGAAATCCTCAAACCCAGCTGGCTGCTCCCGCCTGGAGGCGAGAAAAGGGCTGAAAAGATATGCTCTCCCTCCACAATTGACACTAGTTCAAATGTGTCAAATTCGATAGTCAAAGTCTCCTCGGTTCCAGGTTGCAGCGGGCTTCTAAAATTCGAGGTGATCACAATGGCATCACCAGTGGCGATATCAGGAGATAGGGACCCTGCCGAATCATAAACCTTGATGCCTGTTGCATCAGCCGGAAGCAGATAGGAGAAATCTTCAAAAGGGAAGGTCCCAGTGTTGTTGAGGGTTATCTTCACAGCCTCGTGCGCCTGATTTTCTGAGAGTGTTATCGTGATTTCATAGGAGACCCTCTGCCCAGCCACAGGGTACAGAAGGATAGTAAACAATAAAGCTATGAGCACAAGGTTTCCAAGGTTCATAGCTAATCTTTGAGCTTCTCTGTAAGATAAATCTTGTTCTTCTTTCCCATGGACTCCTTTCGTATGGCTTCCCGGCGTTCAAGTTCAGAGAGTATCTTTGAAACCTTTGTCTTGGAGAAGTCGGTTTTGCGCTGGATCTCCCTCTGCTCGATTCCGTCCTCTTCTGCAACCAGCGTCAAAATCCGCTGCTCATCTTCTTTGAGTATTTCTATTTTATCCTGAATCGATGTGCGCGCTCGAAGCTTCATAGAAAGCAGAACCGCAAATATTAGGAGCATGAAAATCGAGAGAAAGAGAAGCAGCCCCTCGTTTTGGAGCATGCTGGTTTTGGCAGGTGTATTAGTTGTTACAGGCAGAAGTGTGGTAGAGGTGGTTGTCGAGGTTGTTGACTCCTCCGGCGGCGGAAGAGGCCCATATCTTACAAATATTCGAAAGTCGCTGGGATTGTTCTCAGTCCACTTGAGAATAATGGCTCTTCCGTCAGATGTAATCTCTGATGGCGCAGGCACAACATCCACATCCGGGTCGTTGAGCCCTGTTCCCTCAGGCAGCCGAAGTGTTAGATCAAACATCTTAACATTAGCAAGGAGCGGGAAGGATTTTGAGAGGATGTATGTTCCGTTGAAAAACGTGACTGCCGATGGATCAGAAAACTCGTAGAGCACATCAGCCTGCTCCTCAAAGATCAGGGGTGTACGAAACATTGTTGTAACATAATTGCTCCCGCCTCTAAGCTCTACGCTGGACTCAAGCCCTCCTTCGTCGTCAAAGGTCTTCAGATTTTCCACCTGCCCTGAAAAGGGATATGTGAGCCGTGCAAGACCGAGTTCATGGTTGTTGAAAACAGCTATTGTCACGCTCTCTTTAAGAATAACACCGTTCACCTCTATATTAGCCCGGTATGCCACGATCTCCTGCGCATATCCGGCGCTGATAAAAAGGCTTACAAAGCAAAGGGTGAGTAGCAGCTTTTTTAACACAATAGTATCCCTCAGAACTGATTAACTACCGCCCGCTGGTCCATAACCCTTTCGCAGAAAAGACATCTCAACCTGATAGGGTCTCTACGCTCAACCCTGAATTTCGAGTGAGTATCTTCAAACCAGGTTATGCAGTTTGGATTAGCGCAGTTTATCACACCTTCAATAATGTCAGGCAGGCTTACCTTTCGCTTCTCCACAACACCTCTATTGCGGATAATGTTTATCGTCGCCTTAGGCGAGATAAGCGATATCTTTCCAACCTCATCTCCTTTAAGCTCCCGTCCCTCAATTTTCACAATATCCTTTCGACCTGATTTTGGTGAAGGAACATTCATGGCCACTGTGACCGCTGTTAAAGGGTATTCCTTTGTGATCCCAAGTATGCGCAGTACATTTAGCGCCTGCCCGCTTGAAATATGGTCGATAACTGTTCCCTCCCTAATCCGCTCAACCTTAATCTCCTTAGACACCGCATGTCACCAACTTTTTATTCTATCGCTCCAGTAACAAGGGCTAGAACCGCCATTCGCACAGGCACGCCGTTTGCCACCTGATCAAAGTACTTGGCATGTTTTGTTGCGTCGATTTCGCTTGCAATCTCCTGCACCCTCGGCAAGGGATGAAGGATGATAAGATCACTCCTTGCGTCTTTCAAAGAATCAAGGGTGAGCTTATATGCGCCGCGCACCTTGGCATACTCCTCTGGGTCAGGGAACCGCTCCTTTTGAATCCGCGTCACATAGAGCACCTGCGCCTTTGAAATATCCAGTCTGTTTGACACACTTACCTCGGCACCCATAGCCTTGAGATCGGTTATCACTTCCTCAGGCATTTCTAGACCCGGCGGGGATACTAGATCAATTTCAGCGTCAAACATTGCCAAGGCGTACGCCAGCGAGTGCACGGTGCGCCCATATTTGAGATCACCCATAAGCGTGACTTTCACATCAAGCCTGCCAAACTCTTTTCGAATCGTGAATAGGTCGAGAAGCGTCTGCGTGGGATGTTGATTCGGACCGTCACCAGCGTTTATCACCGGTTTTTTCGACGCCTCAGCCGCGAGCCTTGCTGCACCCTCCCGCGAATGGCGGATCACGATAATATCAGTGTATGCTTCAACCGTTTTAATCGTGTCGCTGAGACTTTCACCCTTTGTAATAGAAGTTAGCTGGGAATCAGAAAAACCCACAACATCACCGCCAAGACGTTTCATAGCCACTTCAAAGGACAGCCGAGTCCGTGTGCTGGGCTCGAAAAACAGCAGACCCAGAATCCTGCCGGCCAGGAGTGGAGCATGTCCCTGCCTCATCTCCAGCGCCTTATCAAGTATGAACTCTATCTCACCCCTATTGAAATCCCTAATGGAGATGATGTCTCGCCCACGAAAATCCGCATCCATAAACACTTCACCCCCATTCTACTTGACAATCATAATAATATCGCCTGAAATCACAGTGTCGCCTTCTGAGACAAATATCTCCTCCACCGTCCCGGAATAGGGCGCCACAATCTCGTTCTCCATCTTCATAGCCTCAATCACAGCCACTACATCGCCTTCACTTATCTCATCACCCTCGCGCACACTGATTTTAAGAAGGATACCCTGCATGCTCGATGCAATCGCCCCTTCAACACCTTCACGGGGCCGCTTCTTCTTATGCTCACCTCCAAGTTCAACAAAGCCTGTGGGAACAACTTTTACCTCAAATTCATCGCCGTCGATTTCCACGAGAAACTCGGTTGGAACCGCGGAATCTGATATGGCGCCTGGCTCGGGCGCAGCTTCAAGTTTTTCCTCCTCTATCTCGCCGCGCAGAAACCTGGCAGCAACGGCTGGAAATATAGCGTATGTTAGAAGGTCCTCCTCGCTTTTCATAACCCCCATGGTCTCAGCCTCTTTTGCAAAAAATTTAAGCTGCGGTTCAAGCAGGTCTGCAGGCCGTACAGTGATGGGTTCTTCATCGCCAAGTATCTTCTTTTTCAGCCCTTCATCAATCTCGCCTGGGATGCGGCCATACATCCCTTTCACATATTCTTTTACCTCGTTTGGAATTACTTTGTAACGCTCACCTGTGAGAACATTCATCACCGCCTGAGTCCCCACAACCTGGCTCGTGGGAGTAACAAGCGGAGGATAACCCAGGTCCTTTCGCACCTTCGGCGTCTCAGAAAGAACCTCATCAAACTTGTCAAAGGCATTCTGCTCCTTAAGCTGAGAAACAAGGTTTGAAAGCATGCCGCCGGGTATCTGGTAGCGCAGAACATTCACATCCACTCGTTCGGAAACATGATTCAGGATTGATGCGTATTTTTTGCGTATCTCAGTAAAATACGGGGTAATTTCGGTCAGCGCTTCAAGGTCTAGGCCAGTATCGCAGCCTGTGCCCCTGAGCGCGGCAACAACACTCTCTACAGGCGGAAACGATGTGCCCTGAGAGAGGGGTGAAAATACACAATCAAGAATATCCACGCCTGCATCGCATGCAGCCTGATAGGACATTAGCGCCATTCCTGATGTGCAGTGCGAATGAAGATCAATCGGGATTGACACCGTTTTTTTAAGCCGTTTAATCAGGTCATAAGCGTCCGTGGGGGTGATGATTCCAGACATGTCCTTAATGCATATTGAATCGCATTCCATTTCCTCAAGTTTAACCGCCATCTCTGCAAAGGTGTCAAGGGTGTGCACAGGGCTCGTGGTATAGCTTATCGCGCCCTGCA
>QIDD01000055.1 GCA_003230355.1 Methanobacteriota archaeon | reverse complement strand
AGGTTGTTGTGTCCACGTATCGGGGCTTTTTCTCGACAGTGACAACGAAATTACCTACAAATCCCTCCACTTCCTTCAGTTCGTGATAGGCGAGGAGGTTGATGTTTTTATGCTTGCCCACATCGCTCATCATCGGGCCCTGGATACAGATTGAGCAGTCCAGAGTTGGAAATGTCTTGTCAAGCTGGGCCATGACACCGCCGATAGAGGGCTGGCGTTCTACAAGGTGCACCTTAAACCCTAGGTCAGCAAGATCAAGCGCCGCCCTCTGGCCTGCGACACCGCCGCCAAGGACAAGCGCTTCTTTTGTAACCGGCACGGTGATCGAGTCAAGGGGCTCCAAAAGTTTTGCCTTTGCAACCGCCATTTTCACAAGGTCTTTGGCCTTCTCAGTGGCCAGGTCTTTTTCATTCATGTGCACCCAGCTGCAGTGCTCGCGGATATTGGCCATCTCGAATAAATACTGGTTAAGTCCGGCATCCTCGCAGACCCGGCGGAATGTGCTTTCATGTAACCTGGGAGAACACGATGCCACAACCACCCTGGTAAGTCCTTCTTCTTTGATCTTCTGAGCGATCTCCTTCTGGCTGCTGTCCGAGCAGGTGAAGGTGTTCCACTCTGAATAGGCTACGCCTCCTAAGTCTTTTGCATATTCAGCAACGGATTCGCAGTCAACGACTCCTCCAATGTTGAGTCCGCATTTACATACGAAGACACCGACCTTCGGCTCCTCCACAGCGCTTTTGGATTTATCATTCTTGGGCTCAATGGCCTTTTTTGATTTCTTCTTTGAATCTGTTGATTTAGATTTGGGCAACTTCTTCTCCTCCTTCAGTTTTGCTAACACTTTCCTTTAATGGATTCGGTCCTTTCTTTCTGATCGTTTCTGAAAATTCTCTAACCAGCTCGGCAAAAATTGGCCCTTCTGACGCAGACACCCATTCAAGCCGCAGACGTTCTGGGTCGATTCCGATGCCTTCAAGCATCTTCTGGGTCATCTCAACACGGTCCTTTCCCTTCAGGTTTCCTTCGATGTACTGGCAGTCGCCTGGGTGGCATCCGCAGACGAGCACGCCGTCAGCGCCTTTTTCAAAGGCCCGGAGCGCAAATCCAGGGTCGAATCTGCCGGTGCACATAGTCCGAATAATGCGCACTGTCGCCGGATACTGAAGCCGCGACACACCAGCAAGATCAGCCGCCGCGTATCCGCACCAGTTGCACATGAATGTAATAATCTTTGGCTCAAACGTCATAATATTTATGCCTCCAATGCCGCATCGATCATGGCAAGAATCTGTTCGGTTGCAAAGAACCTCGGCGTAATTGCCTTGTTCGGACACACCGCGGCGCAGAGCCCGCAGCCCTTGCACATGGCAGTGTTAATATCTGACTTCGGCTCGCCGGCCTCGTTTTCCACAAGTGAAATCGCCTTGAATGGGCAGACCGCTACACAACGCCCGCATCCAATACAAAGCTCAGTATCAACAACCGATGTGGTCGCCTCGGTCTCGATAAATCCCTTGGAAAGGATCGAACACGCCCTGGATGCCGCGCCCAGCGCCTGAGCCGCCGCCAGCGGAAGCTCTTTTGGGCTGTGGCAGTTTCCGCAGAGGAAGATCCCATCCGAGGTAAAGTCCAGAGGCCGCAACTTCATATGCGCTTCAAGGAAGAATCCCAGGTCGTTAAGGGGCACGCGAAGCGCCTTCTGAAGCTTCTCAAAACCTGTGCTTGGAACCTGAGGCGTGGATAGAATTATGTGGTCTGCGGCAATCTCGATTTCACGGCCGACGAGCGGGTCAAAGACGCGGGCGCTGAGAAAATCCTTGCCGCCGGAAACAACAGGCATCTCGTCGCTGTAGTGCATGTACTCAACGCCATATTCGGTCTGTGAATCCCGGTAAAGGTCCTCGTACATGCCGAAGCTCATAAGATCTTTATAGAGTATTATCACACGATTATTAGGGTCTAACTTTTTCAACACAATCGCGTTTTTTATTGCGTCGATGCAGCATGTCCGTGAACATGATGGATAAACACTGTCCCGCGCTTCTACGCACTGGATCATGACCGTTGTTCCAAATGTCTTGCTCCCTGATTTCAGCCTTGCCTCAAGGTCATTTTGAGTGAGCACACGAGGGTTTTCACCGTAGAAATATGAACTCGGCTTTTTCTCCTGGCTTCCGGTGGCAATGATGATTGCACCCACATTCTCACGGCTCTCTCCGTCCGTTCCTGTTATGGTGGCTGAGAAGTTGCCTGTAAATCCCTCTATCCCTGCGAGAGTGGAGTTCAGCCTCACATCGATATTTTGGTTCTCAGATACAGCCTGTGTCAGCGGCTCCAAAAGCTCATCGGGCCCTCCTCCTGACATGGTGGAAAAGACCTCGTTAAAGTAGCCGCCAAGCCTGCTCTGCTGCTCCACAAGTATCGTGCCAAAGCCCTGCCTCGATGTTTCAAGAGCAGCCGAGAGGCCGGACACGCCGCCGCCGACTACAAGCACCTTCTTTTTGATCTCTGTTTTACCCTTCTGCTCAGGTGTGAGAAGCCGCGCCTTAGATACAGCCATGTTCACAAGCTCACGCGCTTTTGTGGTTGCTACATCGTGCTCTTTTGAGTGCACCCAGCTGCAGTGCTCGCGGATATTGGCCATCTGGAACAGATAGGGATTCAAACCCACCTCCTGGCAGGCGTTTCGAAATGTAGGCTCATGCATCCTTGGCGTGCAGGAAGCAACTACAACACGGTTCAGGTCGTGCTCTTCAATCGCCTCTTTAATCTCAGAAAGATTCGTGTTCGAGCAGGCGTACATCACATCGGTTGCGTAAACCACATTTTCCTTCGCGCCGATTTCAGCGGCAACGGATTTCACGTCCACGACGCTTGCAATATTTATCCCGCAGTGACACACGAAAACACCAAGGCGCGGCTCGCCGGAAACATCTTTTTCAGGTGGAAGCTCTTTAACCTCCACAAGTGATCCCCTGGAGTCTTTCAAAAAGGACTCGCACCGCGCCGATGCACCTGACGCCTCGGCAATCGTGTCAGGAATGTCCTTGGGGGAGATGCATGTGCCGGTTACGAACACACCCTCGCGGGAGGTGTCAAAAGGACTCAGACCGCCCGCGGTTCCAAAGAACCCATAATCTGTGGTCTCAATACCCAGTGTCCCCGCAAGCTCAGCCGCGCCCGGTGACGGAACAAGGGCTGATGCCAAAACAACCATGTCAAACTCCCGCTCAAGCCTCTTTCCTGTCTCAGTATTCTCCACCATAAGCTTCAGATTCTTAGATGCGCCATCCTGAAATATCCGTGCAACACGCCCCCGCGTATAATTCACGCCATGCACAGATTTCGCCTTGTCAATATACTCCTGATACCCCTTTCCAAAGGCACGCATATCAATATAAAAAATGTGACAGTCCAGATCAGGCGCGTGCTCCTTAGCAACAATCGCCTCCTTAGTAGAAGCCATGCAGCAAATCTTGGAGCAGTAGGGGTTTCGATTCTGATCACGGGATCCCACACACTGGATAAATGCAATATTTTTCGGCTCTGCTCCATCTGAGGGCCGGATCACATGCCCGGTAGTCGGCCCTGAGGCTGAGAGCATGCGCTCGAACTGAAGGTTTGTAAGCACATTCGGATACTCGCCATAGCCGTATTCAAGTATCGCAGACGGGTCGTATTGGCTGTAGCCGGTTGCGACAACAACAGCACCCACATCTAATGTTTGAACAGATTCAGTCTGATTGTGGCGGATCGCATCGGGTTCGCAGGCAAGATCACAGAGACCGCAGTTGATGCAATAGTCTTTGTCGATTGTGTAGATCAGAGGCGCAGCCTGGGCGAAGGGGATGAACGCAGCTTTGCGCATTCCAACGCCGCTTGCAAACTCATTGGGCACCTGGACCGGGCACACCTGGGCGCAGGCACCGCAGCCTGTGCAGGCTTCTTCATCAATAAAACGGGGGTTCTTTCTAACAGTTAGTTTAAATGCTCCCGGCTCTCCCTCGATGCCTGTCACCTCAGAGTTCATAATAAGCTTGATATTCGGATGGCGCGTGACACCTGCCATTCTGGGAGAGATTGTGCACATAGCGCAGTCCCCCGTTGGGAAGGTCTTGTCAAGCTGAGCCATACGCCCGCCGATGGTCTGGCCCTTCTCAACCAGATACACGCGGTACCCGGATTCTGCAAGGTCCAGCGATGCCTGCATCCCTGCAATCCCAGATCCAATAACCGCTACTGCGCCAACCCTGTCCATAATATCCTCTTAGCTATAATCTGGGACAAACTTCCCTTCTTTCTCCCGCTCAGAAAGAACCTTTGCACGCTTCTTACCTTTGAATCCGCCTGTCTTTTTCACAGCTTCCAGATCTACTTTATCGCTGATTTCAATGTAGCCTTTTTCCTTTGCCGCATTCAGAAGGTCCATGCCCCGCTGCGAGCGCACGATCACTGTGGTCCAGCCCTCGTCGCTTCCGATGGATCCGCAGGTGATATCAGAAAAAGTCGCCGTAAAATCCCTGCAGATCACGCATGACTCTGGCGCAAGGTCTGCAAATTCTTTAACCGCTTTCTCATGCTTTTTGCCGTCTTTGGTCCATACATGGAGCTTGCCCTTTGTGATATCAGTCTTGGTTACATCTTCCATCTTCAGCCCAAGCCGGTCCTCGATTATCTCTTTGAGCCTCGTGTAGGGGAAATTCTCATAGCAGAAGAGGCCGATAAGCGTTAGCTCAGCTTTGGGCACAGAGGACAAAAACTTTTTCTCAAGCCTGCGAGTGCCCGCGATCTGACAGCCTGTGCCAACGATTGCAAGCCGTGGGATTTTTCGCAGGTTTTCACCGAGCTTGAGTATTCCAGGCGCACGAGCATACTTTGTTCCGGCTCCGCCGGTTATCTCTTTTTTATCTTTTGACGCGGTTGAATCCACGCTCCACGAGTCGTCGCGCCCGGTTACAACCGCCGCGTCAGAAAACCCCTCATTCACAGCGGCAAGCAGAAGCGACGTTGCAGCACCTCCATCCTGGGCATTCTTCAAAACCTCTTTATCCTTTGAGCGCACTGCAAAGGCCTTAAGATACTGGCCCAGAAGCTCATCCTCCCGCCGCGCTCCGAACACTTCGTCTTCAAGTCCACCCCAAGAATAGGACACATGGGGACAGCAGTCATAGCAAATCCCGTCAATATTACACTTCACAGCACCCAGCGTCATGTTACATTCAGAGGCTGGAACCGACCCGTCCTCGGTAAGCCCTACACGGTCACAAAAGGCAGCGCACGCCCCGCATCCAGAGCAAATCCCAGAGTCGATTACATCCTTTTCCAGCTCCTCATAACCCCTGCTACGCTTAATGAGGGGCACAAAATTTTCAAGACCTTCTTCCATCTCAATCTTCCTCCAATGATTCTTTCATAACCGTTGCAAAATTCACAATCTCAATCTGATACTTCCCATCTTCAGACAGATCTGCCTGCAGACACTTAAGGTGTATCTCACATTTCGGACATGGCACGATAAGCTTTTTTGCACCAGTCCCCAGGGCGTCATCAAGCTTCTGCTCCCGAATCCGTTTATTCTCATCGTTGCAGCTCACCCAGGTTGGGACGCCGCAGCACAAGGCGTCCTCACGGGAATCGGCCATCTCTTTGACAGTGTATCCTGCAGCCTCCAAAACCTCCCGGGGCTCATCATAAACATTCATGAACCTTCCGAGCCTGCAGGAATCATGATAAGTGGCGTCACCGCGATTCTTCCCTTTAATCTTATCTATATTTTCAGCCAAAACCTCGGACAAGTGCTTCACATTCAGGTCAATTCCAAGTATGTCTTTATACTCAACTGCAAGCGTTCGATAGCACTCCGGGCACGCTGTAATGATTGTATCAAACTTTTGAAGCGCAGCAGCGTTCTGCCGGCCAAAGGCTTCGAAGACAGCGCGATCGCCGCGCCAGAGATAATCATGGGCACAGCACTTCTCATCATCAAGTACAGCCGGCACAATCCCGACTAGGTTAAGCGCTTTGATCGCGTCATTTGTCACGTCGATTCCTTTGAAGCCCACGTCATCTCTGAAGGGCGCGTCCAGATGAGGTGCGCAGCCGATGAAAAACAAGGTTTTGGAGTTAGGGTCGGTCTTAACTGCGTCGGAGAGATAGGTGCTCTTCTTCGGTTTAATCGCGGGCGATGCCATGATCGAATACATGGGGGCAAGGATGCTGTCATGGGCGACAACACCGTCCACGCCCTTGGCTTTCATCTTGGCGCGCATGTCCCGCACAAGCCCTACGATGTCGATTCCCTGAGGGCAGTGAACCTGACATTTCC
>QIDD01000054.1 GCA_003230355.1 Methanobacteriota archaeon | reverse complement strand
CCTATCTCAGTTTCAAGCTCGTAGCTGGGGTGTGTTGAAAGAGCGGCCTTCGTCGCATCTGTTCTGGCAATCACTTCTCCAACGTTGAATATCTCCAGACGGGGCACAGCATTTCCTGGATTGAAGCTTGCGCAGGGCCACTGCGGGAAGGGGCATGAGGTGACCTGTGAAATCTCAGATTGAATATAGAATATGAAAGGCGACGATACCGTTGATTGCATGTAGAGTCCTTCCAGCGTGGCCCGGCCTGAGAATAGCGGGAGCGATTCAAAGGCCCGGCTTGAGCCTGCTGAGTTATGGAGCTGAGAATGCTCATAGACTACCCGCGCATCGCCGGGCCCGCCTGCGAGATACTGGTTCACACCGTTAAAGGCCGGCCAAACAGCCTTCCCCTCAAATCCTTCGTAGTTCCAGTCAATCCAGCTAGGTATGAAGGTTACGCCCTGATTAATCCAAAGTATGGTTGCAAAAACCAAAATCAGCGGCAGAAGCCACTCTCCGCGGAGCCGCCCTGCGGCATTACCCAGGACATAAGCTGCGGCGAGAAGAGGGTAGATCTGGATAAAGGGAATAAAGCGTATGTCCACGATTCCCAGCTTGGTTGAAAACATGTAAAGAGAGAAGGCCACAATCAGTGAAAAGCTGATGAAAAGTACTTTGTCCTCTTTTTTAAAAACACCCCATAATATTCCAATCGCCGAAAGAAGGTAGAATGGAAGAAGGTTTTTTGGAAAGACTTCGAAAATGCCTTTGATATCCCAGACAATGGCAAAAGGCGTTGTATAGTCGAGTTTTACAACCATGGGTATCGCCCAGAAACTTGTGAGCAGAAAGGCGGTGAAATAAATCTTGAAGAGAAATACAATGTTTCTTGCGAGTTTCTCCCGGCTGCGCTCGGCCAGAAAATAGGCTGAAGTTGCAACCACAAAGAGAAGCGTGTAAACATGGGTGAGTGTGATAAGAACCAGCAGTATTATGAGTGGGAGGCTGCGGCGGTCCTCCGTTTTTTCCATCTCACCGTAGAGCACGCCGAGAAATATTAGGGTAAGTGCCATGCTGATGCTGAAGGAGAACTCGCCTGCAAGTGTGCTTGGAATGTTTGCACCCCACATGCTGTTAGCCTCCATGAATAGGAAGGGAAGCATGAAAACTGCTGAGAACGCAGGGATGGGGAACCGAAACTTCATAGCCTTCATTCCAAAGTAAGCGGCTGCTGGAAGCAGGAAAATCCCAAGAACGCTGACAAGTTTAAACGCGATTTGCAGAGGGATAAGATAGCTCAAGAGCGCCATCGTAAGAAAGGGGAGGAAAAAATAGAATTGGAACATGGGAAAACCAGCGTAGTTCCCAGGGGTCCAGCCCACAACCTTTCCCGCTGGAAGGAGGCTATTTTTCATAAAATAGGCCGAGTAATAATGGGAGGCCGTGTCACCTCCCGTTGTAATCGTTTTTGAAAGCAATAGCTGAGGTGTGAAATAACTTAGTAGAAATGCGAAGATTATGACCAGCACCATGGCGTCAACCAATTTCTGCTTGTCCCACTCCCTTGGATTCATCCTTTCCTCCGAAGCTGGAGCGCGAGAAAGATAATCACCAAAACAGCGAGAACAGCTTTTATTGTGTTGTTTGAAACAAGGGGCTGTTTTTCAACAACGGCAATGGTTCCACGGGCAAAAGTAGAGTGCATCATCTCATTTTCAATATAACTGACTCCGGCAAACACTGCGTAGCTGCTTCCTGGCAGAGCTGAAAAAGAGGAGACCTTAAAGTCAAGACCCGCGCTTTCTCTGCCTGGGAGCAGGAGTGTTTTTGAATAGCCTTTGGCTTCAAGCTCCCGCGGAAGATAGAGCGTAACAATAGCATTGCGGTCCACGGAATCCGGGTTTTTAACTGACAACTTGAGTTTTGCGCCCCTGCCCTCTGAGACCGTGGCCTCGTCGAGAACAGCAAAGACCGCTGTTGTGGTCTGGCGGCCGACAGTTATGTAAAAGGGTGTAACCGCTGAAAAAGGGTAGCTGTTTGCGTCCCGATAGTTCACCGACGCCGCCGCAGAATAGACGCCGGGCAACGCCTCTGCCGGAGCTTCAACAATTATCTCGGACTCAAAAGGCAGGTTGGGATCAAGCCTGCCCATAAAAACCTCCTCGGCTGTAAACCCTTCTGGCAGATGAAATGAGACAGAGGCGTCAAAGGCAGACTCATCACCAAGGTTTACAACCTTTAGATTCGACCTCCCAAGTCCACCGTCCAACACCACACCCTCGATATCAGTTGTAATTGAGATAAAGCTCGCAAAGGCCGCGTCAAAGGATGCGAGGAATAAAAAAACCACAACGAGGCTCTTAATAAACCGCTTCATAAAAAAGGATTTTGCTCCTATTAAACATATAAGCCTTTCTTCCACAGTGTCTTTAAGGCGGTTTTTTAATCATGCTGTACAACAAGACCTGCACGCCGCGAACAACCACCATCGTCACTGCAAGGAACAGCACAATTCCGATTATTTCATCCATAATTATCCACCGAAAAACATTGAAACCGCCATTTCCACAAGCTTAAGCGGTCCATAGGGGAGGTTTGGGAGCATGCCAAGAAGTATCACATAAAGTGCTGTGGCAAGCATGGGTGCAAGTATTAGCAGGTTGGGATCGCCTATGCCCTCTGTGGGCATGTCCAGGTCTTTGGAAAAGGCGATGTAAATGGGTGGAAGAAAGTATATTGCATTTAAAAAGGTGCTTCCAAGTATGACAAGCAAAAACAAGGTCTGTCCTGCTTCAAGGCTGCCGGTCGCCAGATACCACTTTGTGATAAAGCCGGCAAATGGCGGAAATCCGATAACACCGAGAGCAGCAACTGAAAAGGCGGCCATAGTTAGAGGCATCTGCGAGGCCAGTCCCCTGAATTCTGAGATACGGGTTTTGCCTGTCTTTAGAAAAATGGCTCCAGCAGCGAAAAAAAGCGTTGTCTTCATAACAGCCTGATGAGCGATGTGAATCAGTCCACCCACTCCAGCGCTGGGGCCGAGTAGCGCGATTCCCAAAACCACGTAGGACAACTGGCTTACAGTTGAATAAGCGAGGCGCTGTTTGAGATCGTCCTGTATAATAGCGTAAAAGGATGCAACAATTATTGTCACCGCTGCGGCTATGGCGAGGGGGAGCCAGAGGTTTAGGTCCCTTACAAGGGCGGGTCCGTATATGTTGTAAACAAGCCTTGCAAAGCCGAAGACACCTGCTTCAACCGATACAAAGACCGCGTTTGCAGGGATGGGTGCGGCCATAGCCTGCGGGAGCCAGCCGTGAAAAGGCATGACCGCTGACTTGACTGCAAAACCCAGGGCAAAGGAGATGAACAAAATGGTGAGGGTAAGAGTGGGATGTGTTCCATTGAAAACGCCCACTGCGGAAAAGGTGATGTCACCGACCAGTCGATAGGTGGAAAGGGTTGATAAAAAGAGGAGTACACCGCCGAAAAGGCTGTAGAAAATATAACGTCTCCCCGCCCTCCCGGAAGCGTCGGTTTCGCTATGGATTACAAGGGGGTAAAGGCTGATTGAAAGTATCTCATAGAAGACGAAAAAGGTGAAGAGATTTCCAGCGAGTCCAAGCCCCATCCCTGCTCCGAAGGCAATAGAGGAAAATACATAGAATCGGCCTTCATCACTTATGGCGTTCTCACTCACAAGACCCATAGTGTAAACGGTTATCGGAATCCACATTAGAGAGGTAATAAGCGCGAAGAAAACTCCCAGTGGATCAGCCCGAAAAACCAGCGTCAGATAGGGGTAGCCTGACAGAAAGGATGGGGCAGAGGCCTCGAAAACCGCGCCACCCAAAACACCTCGAAAGATGGACAGAACCAGGCCGGAGCAGAGTAGAGATGTGGCAAGAACAACCGGTCCTCTGCGCCTCCTTTGAACCAGGAGGATGAAAAAAACTGAGGCAAAGGCCAAAAGCACGGGAAACGCCGGCTTCAAAAAAATCATCCCCAACCAGTTAGTACCCAACACCAGCGACGGCAAGTTTAATCAAGGTCAAGGGTAGATTCGGGAATATCCCGAAGAGGAGAACTGCAATTGCGAGCAGCACCATCGGAATGAGCATAGCCAGAGGGGCCTCATCAATCTCAACTTTATCATCCTCATCGTGCTCACCGAAAAAGGCTGACACAATAATGGGCATGTAATACACCGCGTTCATGAGGCTGCTGTTTAAGAGGATGATTACAAAGAGGATGAAGGCAACGCCGCCAACATCAAGCGCGCCAAGAACCAAAAACCACTTGCTGATGAATCCTACAAAGGGAGGTAACCCTATCATGGAAAGAGCCGCGATTGTGAAACATGTCATGGTAATCGGCATCTTCCGACCAATCCCTTTATAGTCGCTTATCTCCTTCTTGTCAAGCTTGAACATGAGCGCGCCTGCAGCGAGGAAAAGAGTGTTTTTCATAAACACGTGGCCGAAGAGATGAAGCACTGATCCTTCAAGCCCGCGCCCGGTTAAAAATGTCGCGCCAAGAATAATGTAGCCCATCATTGCGATTGAGGAGTAGGCGAGCATGCGCTTGAGGTTGCCCTGGGGAATGGCCACCGCTGATCCAAGGATTATGCCTGCGCTTGCAAGTATTGCGAGAACATAGTGCGCTCCAAGCTCTCGGACAAGTTCTGGGCCGAAGACGTTGTAAATAGTGCGGATGATTCCGTAGGCGCCTGCCTTAATCATTACGCCTGAGAGAAGTGCGCTTGCAGGTGCCGGGGCAACGGGATGTGCGTCCGGAAGCCACACATGCACAGGAAACATTCCAGCCTTCACGCCGAAGCCGATTATATAGGAGAAGAAAATGACCTGGCTGATTATGCCTTTGTTTTCAAGCAGGCCGAGTGTTGTGAGATCAAGGCTGCCTGACTGGGCATATGTCATGATTATGCCGAATAGTAGGAAGAGGCCGCCTGCAATGCCCATGAAGAGATATTTTTTCCCTGCGTCCATAGCTTCCTTTGTTTCCGAGTGGATGACAAGCACCCATGAGGCGAGTGAGAGTATTTCAAAGTTTATGAAGAGTGTGAAGAGGTTTTTTGAGAGGAAGACACCGAATGTTGCCCCTGCGGTGAGAAGCCAAAAGAAGTAGAATCGGTTTCGCGCGTGTTCATGGGTCATGTACTGGGTTGCGTAGACTGTTGCAAGAAACCATGCGAATGTTGCGGCCAGGATTACAATCACGCTCAGTGGATCTGCCATGTACTCGATGGGAAGGGGGGAAACATTTGCTGAGAGAAGAACGAAGTTAAGGGTTTTCCCGCTCAAAACCCCGGGTATCATGAAGAGCGCCAGCACAAAAGGTATGAAACAGGCAATGATTGCTGTTAGATCGCGGGCTTTCTCACTTTTTGTTCCAAGCACGTATGCTACAGGTGCTGCAAGTGCAGGTATCCAGGGCACCAGCAGCGGAAGAATAGACCTCGCCAGTTCTGTTCCCATTTCTTTCCCACCGTTCATCAAATTTATTATATGTAGATTAATTCAAGTGTAAGTAATATAAAGTTTTTGGGGGGGGAGTTCAGGGTCCAGAGAAGGCGGTCTGGTGCGGCGCGCAGACACTCTCGGTTTCACTATTGGCGAGATCCAATCCATAGTTTGAAGCAGCCCTTTGACGAGCATGTGCAGCCGACTTTTATATTGAAGGCCGCCAGTGTGATAGGCCCAACCTTCCCTCGAAAAGCACAACTTCAACAGGCTCGCCCTTTTCAATGCGCATAGTGCTCGCGGGTATCTGGACGTATCCGTCTGCCACGTTTAAAGCAGTTATCGCTCCTGAATCCTTTGCCACTGGATATGCCAGTAAACTCTCGCTTTTGTCTCTATCAAGGCGCACGAGCAAAAACACATGACGGCCGCCGGGGTTTTGAAGCGGGAGCGCGGATTTGGCGCTGACAGTTTCAATCCTGCTTTCACCAAGCCCAGAAAGCCCTCTGATAACCGGCGACGCAAAGACGTTAAACGCCATTAGAGTGGATAAAGGGTTTCCCGGAAGGCCGAAGACAATCCCCCCATCTATAACGCCGATAATAATTGGTTTGCCTGGTTTCATGCTCACGCCGTGAACGATAACACCTGGCTCGCCCAGCCCGTCGACCACATCTGAAAGAAGGTCTCCCGCTCCCTTGGATGTTCCGCCTGAAGTTATCACAATATTATAGTTTTTTAAGGCGTCTTTGAGCGAGGACGTTAAGGCTTCTCTGCGGTCTTCAACCCGGCCTAACATGACAGGTGTTCCACCACATTCCGACACCCTGCCCGCGATTGAATAGGTGTTAATATCATATATCTTCCCCTGCCCAAGCTCCCGCCCCGGCTCCACAAGCTCGCTCCCCGTGGAAAGCAATGCGATCTTCGGTTTTTTGAAGACCTTTACCCTTGCAATGCCCTGAGCAGCAAGTATCCCCAGGTGACGTGAGGCGAGAACAGTTCCCGCCTGTAGAAGCGTCTCCCCTGCCAAGATGTCACTTGCCGCAGCAGATATGTTTTCACCGGGAACAACCGGCCTCTGAACTTCCA
>QIDD01000053.1 GCA_003230355.1 Methanobacteriota archaeon | reverse complement strand
ATGATAAAGCTATGGCGGTTAGATTCACGCAGGATGCTTTTGAACAGATAAAGTCTCACTCCCTAAAAGAGCGGCCCCGCGAGGCCTGCGGCATATTAACCGGGCCTGAGAACAGCAGACAGGTCTCGGCAGTTGTCGCCTGCGCAAATATGGATTCAAACCCGCGCGCCGCCTACACGATTGGTCCAACAGAGCTTCTACGAGTGATCGATGAAATCGATTCGACACCGGGTGTTCGGCTTGCAGGATTTTATCACTCTCACCCCTTTTCAGCGGCCAGCCCCTCAAAGGTTGACAGGAATCGCGCAGCCTGGGACGGCTTCATCTATGTTATCTACTCTGTTCCAGAGGATGAGCTGAAATGCTACCTCTGGGATGATGAGGCGAAGAGTTTTCAAGCCCTGGATGTTATTTTTGAATAAACCCTGGAACCGCCTTTTTACCAGCTCGCTCTGCGGCAATCCTTTTTTCAGCGCTCTTCTTCTTATTGGCAATCGATTTTTTCAAGGCCTCTTTGTCTACAAGCGATGCATCAGCCTCAACAAATCCAAGCTGCACCGCGTCGCGCAGCATCCCCCAGCCCATAAGGCTTCGAACAATAACCGTGGAATAACCCTTTGGCGAGGCGATGGAGCCAACTGACAGGTCGGCCAGCTCAGCCCCGTAGTCCATGCACATAGGACAGGAGGGCAGAAAAGCTGATTCAAACTCCTTAACCGGCCGGGTCTTTACAGTGTCAGATTCGATTGAGAATCTGCCCTTTGCAATATCCATTTTTCTGACAGAAGAGGGCTCAATTTTCAGGATGTTCAAAAGACTGCCGTGGCCGAAGCTTCCAGAGCAGAAAAGCCCGATAGTGTAGATCTTGAGGTCAGAATAGGGTGAGAAACCGGCGTTGTAGAGCAGGTTGAACTCAAGGTTTCGCACAGCCCTGATATGGCAGCCCACATCTACGATTGCAATGCTTTTCAGATCAAGGGTTCGGAAGATTTCGCCCAGCTCCTCAATATTGGGTGAAGGGCTGTATTTGCTGCCGGCAGAGGTGTAAAGCTCATCCTCAGATGTAATGATTCTGGGTATCGGCCGCCACTGGCTGTCGCGCTCCACAACTACAGCGGCGTCGATCTTGCCGCGTTTAAGAGCTGCTGCAAGTATAGCTGTAACTGCTCCTCCATCCTGCCCGCGCCCGGCTGCATCAGGGTCTGTTGCGCGCACAGCTTTGATCTCTGTAACTGCTCCGAGCACCGCGTCACTGGGGCTGTTTCCAAAGATGCGATTGCCGTCGAAATCTGTTGTTATCGGGCAGTGGTCATAGCAGTTTGAGCATCCTTTGACACAGGGTTTGACAAGTACCGGCCTGCCAGCGTCGTAGTCCAGACTGATTCGATTGCAAAAGGCTGAGCAGCTGCCGCAGAGCACGCAGAAACCCGGATTGATAACCACTGATTCAAGCTTGTTGAAATAGAGATCATCCGCCATTTTTCACTGCACCTTTATATCCTTTAACACCTCTGATTTGAAGTGGTCCAAACCCCTGCGGGCGATTATCTTTCCAATCCGCTCTCGGCCCTCAGCAAACTTGTCAAAATATTTGAAGGTGTTATCAAGTACTTTGAACAGCTCCTCCTCCGTTACATTGTCCACGACCTTGAGGCCGAGTGCAGGAATACGCCCTGATTTGCCGCCCACAGTAATTGAAAAACCGCATTTATCGGCAACCATCGCGCCGCTGGGACAGTTTGTTATGCACCATCCGCAGTGGATGCACTTGTCAAAATCGATAACCGGGAGGCCGTCTTCAATGGTGGTTATAGCATCGCCGCGGCACAATCTCTCGCAGGACCCGCATCGAATGCACGAATCTTCAATAAGCCTCGGTGTTTCTGAGCCTATGATGCCGAAGTCATTGATATATGGGTTGGAACATGAATTTGGACAGCCTGCAACTGCGGTTTTAAACTTGGTCGGCGTCATGCGGCCATAGTATTTCTGCGTGATCTTACTGCAAAGCGCGTCAATATCAAAGAGTGCGAAGGGACAGCGCTCGGTTCCAGCGCAGGCAACAACAGCCCGAACCTTACGTCCGCACGAGCCTGGCGGCAGGCCTATCATCTCAAGCTTCGCAGAGATCTCCTTCGCACGTTCAAACTTGATCCACGGGACCTGAATACCTTTACGGGTAGTGATAATTATGCTTCCACGCCCTTCTTTTTCAGCAACATCTGCAAGAGCTCGAAGCTGATCAGCGCTCAAATATCCTGGGCAAACCAGGAGCCGAAGCGTTACATAATCTTTCTGATCCTGGGCCAGTATGCCCTCGCCGCCTCTAAGTTTTGTCATGCCTTTTGATCCGCCTCAACAGATTTTTCAGGGTTATTCCTATGGTTTTCATCGATAAGAACTTTTGCAACCTCAGGCCGGGTGAACTCCAGTGGGAGCATCTCATTTTTGGCGAGAATCTCGCGCACCTTGGTTCCGCTGAGAAACATCCGCTTGTCCTGGCTGTGGTCGCAGGTCTTCATCGAAGCCATGTGCCCGCATTCTTTGCAGTAGAAGACGTGTTCGAAGAAGAGGGGCACGATCCCGATTTCACAGGGTTCAAACTCATAGAATATCTTTTGAGCGTCGAATGTTCCGTAGTAGTTGCCAACGCCTGCGTGGTCGCGGCCAACCGTGAAATGAGTGCAGCCGTAGTTTTTGCGAACAAGCGCGTGAAACACAGCCTCCCGGGGGCCGGCATAGCGCATGGCAGCCGGGAACAATCCCAGTAGTGTTCGATCTTTAGGATAATAGTTTTCAATGATCGCCTTATAACATTTCATCCTAGTGTCAGCAGGGATGTCATCGCTTTTCGTCGAGCCCACAAGAGGGTTGATGAAGAGGCCGTCAACCATTTCAAGCGCGCACTTTGTCACATACTCATGGGCTCTGTGAATAGGATTTCGCGTCTGAAAACCTACAACCGTTCGCCAGCCGAGATCTGAAAAGATCCCCCGTGTGTCAGCAGGGTCAAACCTGTACCCGCCGTAATCAGCGTATTTCCTCCGCTTCACAAGCTGAATTTTGCCGCCGAGATTCACATCGCCCTTGCTCATGAGATAGGCAACGCCTGGATGCTCGGTATCCGCTGTTTTAAAGACGTTTTCAGCCTCCCACTTCTTATTAAAACCGTATTTCTCCTCCAGACTCAAAAGCCCTAGAACCTCGCCGCCGTTATATGACAAGGCAATATCATCTCCCACCTCAAGCTTTTTCGCCTGATCCTCAGATACTGATAGCGTGATCGGCAGGCTCCAGGGTATGTAGTCTGAAAGCCTCATGCGCTCAACAACCGCTGTGTAGTCATCGCTTTTCATAAAGCCTTCAAGCGGGCTGTAACCTCCGGTTGCAATAAGCTCCAGATCAAGTGTTGTCTCAAGATCGATTTCAACGGTGTCAAGACCTTTCAGCTCTGACTCGTCGATGTTTGCTATTCTGTTTACAAGGTGTCTTCCATGAGGTTTAATAGTCTCCATAAATTTGTCTCCTTAAAATCGTGTTTCAATCTCAAAGGTTTCAACCGTGCCGTCGCTGTTTTTAAGCGTCCAAGTTATCTTGTCTTTGCCGGTCTTTGGCTTGAGCGACGCGCCGAAGTAGGCAAGCGTGTAGGGAAGCTTTGTCTCGATTGCAAGCATGGGGCAGGCTTTGACGCAGACCATGCAGTCCCAGCAGTCCGCCTCACTGCGGATATAGGCCTTACCCGTCTCAGGGTTGAGGGTCATGAGATCGCCTGGGCAGAGTTTTTCGCATCTCGGTGCGTCAAGGTTTTTGCAGCCGTTGCAGCGTTTGAGATCAATCTTAACAGTCATATCTAGCTCACCACCTGACTATAGGCTCGTTCAACAATTTCCACATCACCTGTTTCAGGATTCAGCCGGGTGTTTATAAACTTCAGCCATTCCTCATCATCCCTCTCCGGAAAATCCTGATTCGTGGTAAATCCAGGCCAACGTGTCTCCTGCCGATGCAAAAGATGTTTTATCAAAACATGGGCCACGTCGATTCGATCTATAACTTCATGGGCAAGGTTTAGCTCGTGCAGGTCTCTGGCGATCAAAAACTGGGTTTGTCCTTTTAATTTTTCAATCTCTTTTCCAGCGATTTTCAGCCGTGCCTCGCTGATTTCATAGAATGTTTTAATCCCTCCTGCATATTCATCCATCACGCTTTGAAGCTTCTCCTCCATCTCGCGAGGAGACACGCCGTCGCCGGACTCATCCCACCTCTGCTGTGGCGCTCGTACGCGTTTTTCCTCAGCGGCGAGCACGGCATCAGAAACATCAGGATTTGAACCTGTCATTACATATTCAACAGCAGCTCTTGCTGCTATAACACCTTCAGCCCAGCAGCCGCTCACAAACTTATAGGGCGCGCCGCCGGCAACATCACCCGCAGCATAAAGTCCGGGTAGAGTGGTCCCACGATCTTCTGTTATCCAATAGCCGGCCTGGCAATGTCCACCCGTTATATAGGGCTCTGTCCCCGCGATTTCAACAGGCTCAACGCTTGGGTCCTTCCCGTTCCCAGCCCAGTAGAGCACGATATGCGGATACATGTTGAGATATGATTTTTTTAGGTTATATGAGTCATCAGATGTGAGATGTGTTGTGTCCATATAACAGGGTCCGCGGCCTTCTTTGTTTTCCAGGGTGGGACCGTATGTTCGGTAACATGTTGGCGCTCCGTTTCCGCCGACATCAGCATATTTTTCAACCATGAATTCTTCGCCCAGAGCGTTAACCTGTTTTGCGCCAAAACCCAAGGCCAAGGTGCCTGTGGGAGCTATAGCGTCTTTGGTTCGCAGCGCAACGAAGCGCATTTCAAAGCTTGTCATCTCAGCGCCTGCCCGAATACCCATAGCATAACCTGCTCCCGTGTTAAAGGGTGAATACCAAATCTTGTGATGGGCTGAGCCGTCGTTATTTGGCTTATATATCCCGGAGGCTCCGCCGGTTGCAACGATTGTAGCCTTCGCAGACACTGCGTAGAACTCGCCGTCTCGCAATCCAAAGCCCACAGCCCCAGTCACACGGCCGTCTTGGGTTAGCAGATTTGTAACAGCAACCCTGTTGTAGATTTCAGCGCCTGCCTTTCGAGCTGCGTCTGCGAGAATAGGCTTGAGTGATTCACCGTTTATCTTTATATTCCACCTGCCCCGTGCCTGATAATTGCCCTCCGTGTCCTTGAGGATGGGCAGGCCCCAATCTTCCACACGCTTCACAACGCTGTTGAGCTCCTGCCCCATAGATCTTACAAGGTCTTCGCGGATCAGGCCGCGGGCGTCGTTGCGCACATATTTTACAAAGCTCTCCGCTGTTTCACCCGGGTTAATGTATGCGTTTATGGCGTTCATCCCTGCGGCCAAACACCCGCTTCGGTCGATATGGCCTTTTTCAAGTATCACAACTTTGAGATCAGGATTTTTTTCCTTGGCTTCAACTGCAGCCAAGCATCCCGCTGTTCCTCCTCCGATAATTAATATGTCAGCATCTATTTTTTTCATTGAACTTCTCCAGTCTTCTGTTTTTCTGAAAGCTTATTTAAGTTTTGTTGAAAAGACAGCACTTAAACAGGATATATAAAGTTTATTATAACCCGCTCGCAAAAACCATCCAACCATCACTCAAATAAAAAGCTTTGCAAGCCTGCGGAACTCCTTGCTGGCAGGTGATTTCGGAACCTCAACAACAACGGGTGTACGCTTCTCAACACCGCGGTACACATTAATATCGACAGGGATTTTAGCAAGAATCGGCAGTCCCAGGCTGTCCTCAACCTCTCGGGTGCTCATTTCCTCGTCAGACCGTCCAACTTTATTCAGAATCACGCCCTTAATGGGGGTGCCAACATCGCGGGCAAGCCTGATTGTGAGAAGACAGCTGGTAACAATAGGAATCCAGGGATTTGTTACTATAATAATCTCGTCACTGGCCTCCATCACCGCACGAGCCTCCTTGTCCGCATTCGGGTGGGAATCCAAAAGAATAATATCATAAAGTCCTTTTACAAGGTCAACTACGTTTTTCAATCGTGTAACATCAACGCCCTCTTCCAAAAAAGACCCGGGCACAATTGCAAGCCCGCTCTTATGAGTATAGGTTGAATGGGCGATTGAGACTTCATCTTTGATCACGTTTTGAAGTGATGATGGTAGGCCGAGCATGTCAAGATAAAGATGCAGGTTGGGAACCTCGATATTCGCGTCTATGGCAAGCACTTTTTTCTTAAACTCCTTCGACAAAATCGCGCCGAGATTAGCGGTAATCGTGGTCTTCCCCACACCGCCCTTGGCAGACAAAATCCCATAGACCCTAGCATCTGCCACAGTTATCTTCCTCCTTTCATCATTTCATCCTTCAGTCGATGAACCGTTGAAACCACATCTTCACGATAGACATTCTTTTTTCGCCGCCCCTTATAAATCCGCCGACCAAGCGAATAAATCCCTATAAGCGTCAAAACCAAAACCGCTCCAAGAACAAGTATTTCAAACGGAAATTCATAAATTTATCTGAGGAAGGCTCGCCTACAAAGAGTGAAACGTCCTTGGAAGTTTCCTTGTCATTATATCTCAGTCTGAAGGTTGCAGAGTACACGCCGAGGGTTGCAAGCACGGGAGCTGTAACCGAAAAGTTTAGAATAGACTCTGATTCAGGCGCAAGATCAAGGGACATGACTGTTGGTTCAATCTCCCAACCTGATGGCAGCTCAACTGTAAGATTTGTTATAATTGGAACCACTGCACGGTTGACAAGTTTCACCGAAATATTTCCAGAACCGCCCGGTAAAAGCGTAGACACCTCGACACGGGAAATCTCAACTACCTCTTCCGGCGGAGAAATATCGTATAAAACATTTATCTGCCTAAGAGGCCAATTTACAAATGTAGAGTACTCCTCAAGATTCTGCGAAACCTCATAGGAAAGAGTGCGTGTTTCAAAGAAATCAATCTCATCCATCCTCCAGCGCACTACCGGGTCGGCCTCAATAATCTCAGAGGGCGGGACACCGAAATCCACCTGATTAACATGAGATGCCACCTCCTTCGGGATATCCTCAACAATCTCAAGACGCTGGATAAATCTACCGGCATTCTCAACTTTAAGCCCGATTGTCAAAACACCTCTTTCAGAGTCCACAACCACCCTTCTAGTGACACTGGGCCGTTCAAGCTCAGCAGGATAGGGCTTCACCCTGAGAATGAAAAATGTACGAGCATTTGAACCCTCACTTTCAAGTGATGTCGTCACCCGATAATTTCCAGGAAAGGCGCCGGCCGGAACAGAAAAGCCCATGTTAATCCCCCGCGAGTCACCGGATCCAAGGCCGGCGGTGTCAGACCTAACCTCCACCCACTCATCAGGAACGCCTGAAACAACCACGTTAACAGCCGTTATATCTGCTTCGCCAATGTTAGAAACAACAATGTCTGCAGTTGTTGTCTCACCAGGGCGGATCTCCTCGAGCACAGGGTATTTCACGAAGCGAATTCTGCTCTCTCCTAAAGGCTGTTCAACAGGCGGTAGAAGCGGCGGAAGC
The DNA here is from genome assembly GCA_003230355.1 of Methanobacteriota archaeon. Lineage (GTDB taxonomy): Archaea > Hydrothermarchaeota > Hydrothermarchaeia > Hydrothermarchaeales > SZUA-236 > SZUA-236. The sequence goes on along the minus strand of QIDD01000053.1, from coordinate 761 downwards.
TCTGGCAAGAGCTCTTCAGGCGGGGACACAGGTTCAGGGGTCTCCTCTGGCGGCGCGCCCGGCGCGGGTGTGGCTGGTGTGCTGGGCCCCTCTCCACCTCCTCCTCCGCCTGGCGGGGGTGTGATCGCCTGAATTGCAAAGGATGCTTGTGAGATGCCGGTGGTTTTCCCATCGTAACTTACATCCATCTCAGCAGTATAAGTGCCAACTGGATTTGAGCCGGTGTTCCAGCTGGTAATAAAAGTCGCATCGTCGCCTACCGCAATCTCAAGGGGTGTGAGAACCAGGGTGGCAATAAGACCTCCGCCGGAATCTGTAATATTGATCCTTGGAGTTGCGTTTATCGGCTGGTTACCAGTGTTTCTAACAGTAATAGTAAAATCGATGAATGTATTCTGACTCATAAAAGCAGGGTCAACCGAAAAATTAGTTATCTCAGAGAGTGGATAAGAGTTGACAGACACAGAGGCAATAGTTCCAGCTCCTGAGGCCATGGAAGCGCTCAAAATAAAAATCATGCAGCAAATTACAAATGATTTTATGTTCATCCTACTCCCCCACCATCAATCTTTTTTTAATGCAACAACGATATACCCCAGGATCAAAAGTATTAAAATCGCTGCCCCTGCGCCCATGGCAACAAACTTAAGGGGGGATTGTCCGCCCTCACCACTCTCAACCGGCGCCTCGGTCTGCACGACAATCTCCTCAGTAAACTTTTCCTGCATAGTTCGCACGGTGAAATCGAAATTCCGATCCTG
>QIDD01000052.1 GCA_003230355.1 Methanobacteriota archaeon | reverse complement strand
AAACATCGCAGGGGTTGTAGATGTGGATGCTGTAGTTGAATATGCGTCCAAGCTTCCAAACGTTGTACATGCAACCAAGAACATGTACATGTGCTCGCTTCCGGCGCAGAGCGGGATTCAGGAGGACATCAAAAAACACAGCCTCAACAGGGTGGTTGTTGCCTCCTGCACGCCGAAGATGCATGAGCCTACCTTTCGCGCGGCAGTTCAGGCAGGCGGCCTTAATCCCTTTCTCTATGAGCAGGCAAATATCCGGGAGCACTGCGCCTGGGTACATGCAGACCAACCTGAACTTGCCACTGAAAAGGCAAAGGACCTTGTTAGAATGGCGGTTGCCAAGGCCAGGCTCTTAAGTCCGCTGTATCCGAAGAAGATCGATGTTATCGAATCGGCCGTTGTTGTGGGCGGCGGGTCGGCGGGTCTTCGAAGCGCCCTTGACCTTGCACGCCGCGGCTTTGAGGTCAGTCTCATCGATAAGTCACATTTTCTCGGCGGAAACGCTGCGCGCTCTGCAAGCCTACCCTTCACAGATCAAACTCCCAGGGAGGCTGCGGCAGTGCTAACAGATGCGCTCGAAGGCGAAAAAAATATCTCGGTTCACACAGGATCTGAAGCCGAGTCACTGGGCGGTTACCTGGGCAACTTCACGGTTTCACTTGTGAAAAAGCCCAGATTTGTAAAGCACTGTTCAAACTGCGGAAAATGTATGGAGGTCTGCCCGGTGGAGACTGACAATGAATTTGACTACGGCCTGTCCATGAGAAAGGCGATCTACATACCCTATGACTCTGCGTACCCGAATTATCCTGCAATCGACATGAGTGTGTGCACAAAGTGCGGTGAATGTGTGAATGCCTGCGCTGAGAGTGCCATCGATCTTGAGGCAGGGGATGAAAAGCTTGATCTAAGTGTGGGTGTGGTTGTGATTGCCACGGGAGCGAAGAACTACACTCCAAAGGACGGCGAGTTTGGCTGGGGCAACGGCGATAGGGTGCTCAGCCTCCCGGTACTTGAGCGCATGCTCGACGAATCAGGTCCCACCAAAGGCAAGCTCAAAGGCCAGGTAAAAAATGTTGTCTTCATCGGATGCGTGGGCTCACGTCAAAAGAAAACAAGCGACAGTGAGGATGCTAACGAGTATTGCTCCAGAGTCTGCTGCACAGAGTCAATCAAAAACGCGATTCACATTAAAGATGGGTATCCGGATGCAGGCGTTTTCTATCTCTTCCGCGACATCCGCACCTACGGCAGGGGCGAATATCTTTATCGTGAGGCGCTGGAAAAGGGCGTTGTCTTCATTCAGTTCGATGCTGATGAGCCGCCAGTTGTGGATGTGCAAAAGAAGGGTGCCAAGGTATCGGTTAGAGATGTGCTAAGCAGAGGTGATGTTGAGATTTCTGCAAGCCACGTGGTGCTTGCAACAGGTGTTGAGCCCGGTATCGGTGCAGCCCGGATACTTGAGGTTTTCAAGCTGAATCGAAGCGCTGACGGATTCTTCCAAGAGGCACATATCAAGCTGAAACCGCTGGAAACCTCCACTGAGGGAGTGTTTATCGCAGGCTCCTGCCAGGCCCCGAAAAACCTGATTGAAGCAATCGCATCGGGCTCTGCGGCAGCGGCCAAGGCGGCAGTGCCCCTTTCCATGGGCGAGGTGGAGCTGGACCCGGCTAAAGCTTTGGTTACAGAATTTTGCGACGGCTGCGCAATCTGCATCGACCCCTGTCTAGGTAAGGCTATCACACTGGTGGAGTATGAAAAAGATGGCGAGCTGAAGAAGACGGTTGAGGTGAATGAGGCGCTCTGTAAGGGATGTGGCGTGTGCATGGCCACCTGTCCGAAGAAGGGGATAATGGTTCGGCACTACACATTGGACCAATTGCAGGCGCAGGTGGACGCTGCGCTGGAGGTGTGACTGGGTATGGCCGAGGACTTTGAACCACTGATTGTTGCGTTTTGCTGCAACTGGTGCGCCTATGGCGGAGCTGATCTCGCCGGGGTGTCGAGGAAGAAATACCCGCCGAATATCCGGGTTATCAGGGTTATGTGCAGTGGGATGGTGCATCCAAATCTTGTGATGAACGCCCTTACAAAGGGCGCTGATGGAGTGCTTATCGCTGGCTGCCACCCAGGCGACTGCCACTACGGCGGCGGTAACCTCAAGGCTGAGGAACGGGCGGCGGCGATTGATCTTATGCTTGAAGACTTTGGACTTGAGCCAGAGCGCTTCAAGCTTGAGTGGATATCCACATCAGAAGGCGATAAATTCGCAAAGGTCGTTTCCGAGATGGTTGATGACTTGAAAAAACTCGGGCCAAGCCCATATAAAGGAGGGTAAAGCTTTTTAAATTCTTGCCGCAGAATCCAAGGCATGGATAGTAGTGAGAGGCTGAATCTCATCCTTTCAAACACCAGTGAGGTCATTGGAAGAGAAGAGATTGAAGAAGCGGTTAAATCCGGCAGCCTGTTGAAGGCCTATGCAGGCTATGAGCCCAGCGGCAAAATCCATCTCGGCCACGCGCTCTCAGTAAACAAGCTCATCGAGCTTCAGAAGGCTGGCGTGGATGTTGTCGTACTACTCGCAGACTTGCACGCTCATCTCAACAGCAAAGGCAGCCTCGAAGAAATAAGAAAGACTGCCGAGTACAACAAAAAATGCTTCATCGCCCTCGGCCTAGACCGTGATAAAACGGAGTTCGTCCTAGGTTCTGAAATCCAGCTTGATCCAGAGTATTTTTTGAATGTCCAGAGGCTTGCACTGGCCACAACCCTTCTCAGGGCGCGAAGAAGTATGGATGTGATAAGCAGAGTTGAAGAAAACCCTGCTGTTGCACGGGTGATCTATCCGCTCATGCAGGTTGCGGACATGGTGGCACTCGAAGTCGACATCGCGGTTGGAGGTCTTGACCAGCGCAAGATACACATGCTCGCACGAGACAACCTGCCAAGGCTCGGCTTGAAGTCGCCAGCTTTTCTGCATCTCCCCATCATTCACGGCCTCGACGGCGACGAGAAGATGTCATCAAGCAAAGGCAATCTCATTTCTGTGGACGACCCGGCGGATGTGATTAAAAAGAAGATCAAAAAAGCCTACTGCCCTATGGGCGAAGTTGAAGGGAATCCTGTACTTGAGCTCTTCCAATACCACGTCTTTGCGCGAACCGATGCGGTCGTAATCGAACGGCCTGAAAAATACGGCGGCGATCTCAAGTACAATAACTATATAAATCTCGAAGAGGATTTTGTATCTGGAGCCGTGCATCCGGCAGACATAAAAAACACACTCGGAAGAGAGCTTATCCGGCTTTTAGAACCTGTGAGGAAATATTTTGAAACACAATAAAGATGCTGAAATATCGGAGGAAGAGGCGCTTAGGCGGCTTCGAATGCCACGTGAAACCGAGGTTTTCGGAACAGTTGAACAGCTGCTCGGCGCGTCTCGAATGCTTGTGCGCTGCAAAGATGAAAAGGTGCGTGTATCCCGAATACCAGGGAAGATGAGGCGCAGGATATGGGTTCGAGAGGGGGATATCGTGATTGTCAAACCCTGGGAGGTTCAAAGCGATGTAAAGGGGGATGTGGTCTGGCGTTATACCAAACCCCAGGTTGCCAGGCTGATTAAACAAGGGTTGATCTGAATAGGTGCAAAATTGTATAGGGAAAAGGAATTTTCCAAGATCGATCAAGAGATTGACAAGCTTAAAAACAAGATAAAAGGGCTTGAAGACCTCAAGGTTTCAGACACGGTTTTTGACAGGTTCACGCTGCTCACACTCTATGACATTGTAAACAGGGGTTATTTTGAAGTGCTCTACGGCGCGGTGAAAACAGGAAAGGAGTCAAATGTTTTTTTAGCAAAAGATTCAAGCGGCCAGCAGGTGGCTGTTAAGATCCATCGAATGGTGACATCTGATTTTCACGCGATGATAAAATATATTGAGGGGGATCGCCGGTTTAGCAAGATCAAAAAGTCCAGGCGAAGCACGATTCTCACATGGGTGGAAAAGGAGTTTCAAAACCTGAAAACAGCCTATGACGCGGGTGTAAACGTGCCGAGGCCTATTTTTTCGAAAAAAAACGTGGTTGTAATGGAGTTTATCGGGACCGGTGATTCTGCTGCGCCCACGCTTAAAGAGGTAAAGACCGCAAGTGATGATGTCTTTTTACAGGTAGCCAAGGATATGAAGACCCTCTTTCAGGCAGGGCTTGTCCACGGCGATCTCAGCGAGTACAACATCCTCCTGCAGGATGGTGAGGCTGTTTTAATCGACCTCTCCCAGTCAGTTCCAATTGACCATCCACTGGCAGAAGAGCTGCTCAAGCGGGATGTTAAAAATGTGTGCCGGCATTTCGACAAAAAATTTGATAAACTATATAACAGCATAATTGGTTAAGATGTAGGGATTTTTATGGAATATGTTCGGATTGCTGAAAACAGGATAGGCGCAGTTATCGGGCGGGAGGGAGAGATTAAGGATAAGATTGAAAAGGCGCTTGAAGTGAAGCTGGATGTGGACAGCGATGAAGGAATTGTGCATATTGAAAATAAGGGTTCTGATCCATTGGGCGGTTGGAAGGCGCGCGATGTCGTAACTGCGATTAGCTACGGCATAAAACCTGACACCGCTCTTCGCCTCCGCAGTGACAGTTACCAGCTTTTTATAATAAATCTCACCGACATTTTGGGCCGGTCGAAAAAAGCTGTCATTCGGCAGAAGGCAAGAATCATCGGCAGAGACGGGAAGACAAAGGACCATATTACTGAACTCACAGGTGCAGCGATTTCGATTCGCGGAAAACATGTGGCAATACTCGGCCACTCTGATGACGCATATCTCGCCAAAGAAGCGGTAGAGGGGCTTGCAGGAGGTCTCCCTCACAGCGTGGTCTACAAATTACTTGAAAAGAAGTGCGCTGAGCAAAAAAGGAAGAGCACTGTTGAGATGTGGAGGAAGCGATGACCACGCACACGCCCCTTATTCACAGGGCAACGGAGCTGCTTGAAGCCTTGTCAGCTCAGCGGCCGTTGGACGTGGAAAAGCTGAAGACAGACCTAGAATATTTCAAGGATTTTTATCTTGTGCACCAGGAACATCTGCACGAGCTGCGTGAGCTGAAAGAGGAGATGGAGGAGAAAGGCTTTGACTCACCCTATTTCACGCTTGGAGGTGGCGGCGGTAAACGTTTTGCAACTGGCAAGGTAGGATATGAGGATATTGAAAACCAACGTGATGTTTCACGGCACAAGAAATTCTTCATAGCTGACGCTACAAATAAAAAAGCGATTTTTGAGCGCACGAAAGGCGCAATCGCCGCAAACAACGTGGCAATCGGACATCTGGAGGAGTTCATCGCAGTACGCTGTGACTGCGGAAAAATCGTGAAAGGCAAAGAGGTTCTCAAAATCCTTGAGGATAATGGGCGTTTTATCTGCGAGAAATGCGGGTCCAAAAACAACGGTGTAATCGAGGTTAACGAGCTTGGAATCCACCGTATCGAGGTTGTGACGCTGCTTCCCTTCGGCGGCGAGTTCATGTCAGAAATATCAAAGTTCATGCCCACAGAGCGGCGGGCGTACCGAGAAATAATCGGAGCCCTTCGAGAGCAGAAGAAGAGCAAGATCAAGTCTGCAATGGTCTTTTTCAAAAAGGAAAGCAATGGCAAGTGGGTGAAGAAAAAAGAACTTGTCGAGCTGGGCGAGGAAACAGAGCTGGATGTGGAGGGGATACTCAGAGATAAATACGGCAAGGTAATGATTGAAAAGATCAGGTTCTATCACGAGCGCTCGGTTCTCATAAGCGGCAAATACAACCGCCAGGCACTGTCAATCGCGTACACGAAGATATTCAAGGGCAGGCGAAAAGAGATTGTTGACTTGCTTCTAACCCAGAATATCAACATGGACAAGCTTCGTGAATACGAGGGGCACAGGAGGAAGATGGATATTCTCATGCATGACCAGCGGGCTGACCGCCAGGATATAATCGACGAGTTCGAAACAAAGCTGATTGAGCGGGGGCTTATGAAGAAAAACGGTGAGCTGGCCGATGAGCTTGAAGAAGCGATTAGCGCGCGCCGTGAGATTGCTGACACCTATCTTGTGAAGCTGCCAATAATCATCTTCGCCTGGGATATATTCAGATTTCTGCTCATAAAACCCTATCGTGAACGCCGCTACGCAAGTATTCTCCCTGGTCTGCAGCCTGTGCCAGAGCGCTCGCAGCTGGAAAAAGTCCTTAAGTTTCTATCAGAAAAAGAGGGTGTTGAAGTTGTGCAGAACTTCCTTGACCCAAGCATTCAAAAAACCGATGGAGGTGTAGAGATCATCTTCAAAAAATTTTATCTCGAAGAAATACTTAAAGACTACTTGAAGGTCACGTCGAGCAGGGCCGTGGGGGGTGTTTCCGCTTACCTCTATTCGAACTCGTCAATCGAAGACTCCGCAAAACTTGTGGCATGCAGCCCCAGGGAGCTGAAAGAAGTCTTGAAAATACTTATGCGCCTCGGCAGAAAAGACGCGATTCCAGTGGAAAAGCTTGAAGGCCTTGAGGAGGTTAAAGGAATCAAGACAAGTGAAAAGGCATTGGAGTTTCTAAAGCTGGTGTGAATAGATTGCTGTGGGGGCAGATGTGATAGCACACACATATGGTTCTTTACTATG
>QIDD01000051.1 GCA_003230355.1 Methanobacteriota archaeon | reverse complement strand
CCGCGCATCTCCTGAAAACAAAAAGCCTCGCAGTCACCGTCCACAATTATCCTGCCACCGCGCATCTTCGAGCCAAGATGCATCCCGGCGCTGCCTTTGATATGTATCTCACCGTCTCGCATCCCCTGGCCGATGCGCTTCGTCAGACTCACATCGCCGCCGATAACAATCCGGGTCTCAGCACTGGTCGCCCCAGCCTCGCCGGAAACCTCGAAGAAATCACTTATCTGTCTTTCCCGATTACCTTCAAAAACAGGCAGCGCCCCAATCTCAGAAGCAGATTTTCCCGCAAAAACTGCGGGCGCAATATTTTCTGCCTCAAGCCCCACCGCAGGCTGCTCTTTTACTTTAAGCACTAGTTCCTTCATCTTATTTCACATCCCTGGCGTCGATCTGAATCTCGCGGCCCCGCTCCAGATACTCCTTCTGCACAGGATAGTTCGCAAGATTCACAGAGTAATATTTCTTGAAGTACTGTTCAACGTCCTTAAGCATCTCCCGGTCAAGCTCATGGTCCACAACCGGGTTTGCCCAATAAGTCCTTCCCTGCGGAGCAGCAACGATCTCGCCGTCTCTAACGACTATTTCGCCGTCTTTAATCGTGTAGACTGTTTTTGCAAAGCCTTTTTCAACGGCCTTAAAGTCATTGGATGGATCTATTTCAGATGGATTTATGTCATAGATTGCAACGTCGCCGTGGGCGCCCACACCGAGGTGTCCTTTAAGCTCGCTCAGTCCGAGCGCCTTTGCCTGACCCGCCCGTGTGACTGTGGCAATATCTGAAAATGTGTATTCCCGATCCAACGTGGCAAGGCTTGAACCTTTCTGCGCACCTTTGTGAACCCTTTCTTCGAGGTAATACCTCCTGTAGGGCTCGCTCATAAGCCATGCAATGATCCGTGGATACCTTGTGAATGGCCCGCCGTTTGGGTGGTCCGTTGCAAGAAGCACCTTGAATGGGTCGTCGATGAGCAGCGCTAGCTCAAGGCCGATTGCCCACTGCACCGAGTGAACAGGGTTTTTGCGCGAGTAGATGAAGGGCGTTATCCCAGGCGCAGTTTCAAGCTCCACATCCTTGTTCACCCATTTAAGATGTGTCAGGTTGTGGAGGAAGTATTCCATGGGACCGTCACTTGTCATGGTCGTGGTTTCGTCAAGCGTCACGTTTCCTGTGTCGCAGACTACGTGGTCGCAGGAATTGATGTATTTGGCCAGTTCATCAGCCTTTGATTCAAAGTTCTTCCATGAATCTCCGCCAAAGCTGTGGAACTGTGCGTGTGTGAGATAGATGGACTGCCTGCCCTTATCTGTTTTGATAGATTTGCCGAGATCAAGGGTTTCAATCGTTGTCTCAATGTTTCCGGGCTTGCCCAGATTATTGGGGTGTAGATGGATCGAGTGCGGGAGCTTAAGCCGTTCATTTACCTCTGCAAGCCCCTTTATGATTTCTCCAGGTGTTACGTCAAAGCCGATTACAGGATCGTCTATTCCAACCGCATTTTTACCCCAGCCCCAGTTCTCTGTTCCGCCGGGGTTCACAAGCTTTATTACAAGGCCCTTGGTAGCCCTGAGAAACCATGCTACACAGGCCGCAAGCTTATCTGGGTCGTCCTCTTTTAGATATCTCATGACAAACCAGTTCCCGTCAAAAGTCGGATAAGCGGATTTATCAACGATCGGCACATCACCCAGTTCTTCATGGGTGTGGCGCGCAAAGAGCGGCGGCATGGCCGGTGTGTTGCACATTGTATATCCCATCTGCGCGTAGAGATAGCCTGCTGTAAATGATGAGGGCATAGAATATCCTGAACCGGACCGAAGGCCGTTACGCTTGGGATAGACCGTGCGCGCGCCGTCCTCAGGCCGAAGCAGCCTCCCAGCCGTCTCCTTCCCGCCAGCAAAGTGAGAGTGAATTTCAACACCGCCCGGCATCACAAGTTTTCCGGAGGCGTCTATCACCTCATGCTTTCCATGAAGCTTTTTAACTATCATCCCATCCTTTATCAGGATGTCCATCCTGTCGCCATTCACCTTGTTCAAAGGGTCGTAAACGGTTCCGTTCTTTATCTCAAGCTCCATTTTTTATCTCTCTCACTTTTTCAAGGATCATCTTAAGGATTTCGCGGTCTGAATAAAGGCCGGCCGGAGGATCCATTATCTTTCGAACTCGTATCGGAACGTTGTCCATGCGATACGCGGTCCCGGCCACCTCGATTCCCGCGATTGCAGAGGGGATTTTGAGATCGCAGAGGTATGTTGTCGGCGTTTCATGCGGCTCGATAACCGCAGACGGGATCTTGGCCAGGTGTTCAACCGCTTTTTTCGGAAAGTTCGCCGCCGGGTCAGATCCAACCACAAAGACTGCGTCCACCTCGCCGCGGCTGAGAAGCTCAACAGACGTGGTCTCGCCAGGATTATACTGTGGATAACCTCTGGTGTAGTCCACGCCGAAGGGAAAGCCCGACTGCCAGGTAAGGACTTCGGAAAAACCTGTTACATTGTAATGGCCCCGCATTGGCATGAGGCTGAACTTGGTATATTTATTCAAATCAATAACAAGGGATATTGCGTTGTCAATGTTACGATGTTTGCCAGGGCTCATGGTCAGTCCCACGCCGAAGAAGAGCATTCCGAACTGACATGTTTTCATAAGCTCAAGCGCGCCTTCGATGTCTTTTTTCGCGACACCTGCAACCTCATCCGGGATGTCACCATCGTTTAATAGTGTTCTAAATGCATTCACAAGCTCATAGTCATCGCCGGGTGAGACCTGCAAGAATTTGTCAGCAATCCCTGCAGTGTCGGTTCTTCGCACATCGATAACAATCACAGTTCGGTCCTGCTGACCCCGCTCACGAAAATATCCGCGGGGATAACGGGAATAACGGGACATGTGCCTTGGATGTGCGTGCATGGGATTGGAGCCCCAGTAGATGTCGAGGTCCGCCCTGTTTTTCACTTCGCCAAGCGTGACCGATGGAAATCCTACATCCTGGATTGCGAGAACTGAGGGTCCGTGACACACCGATGCGCAGCTGTCGACTACACCGCCAACTTCCTCGGCAAGCTCGATTCCTACTGACTGTGCCTCGCACTCAGTTGTAGCCCAGCCATAAAGTAGCGGCCTCTTTGCATCCAAAAGCATCCGGGCAACCCGCTCAACAGCATCCTCAATCGTGGTTTCAACGAACCCGTCGCCTTCGCGCACCATGGGCACAAGATGGCGGTGCTTTTTGTTCATGCTCATGAACTTGGCGTTTCCCAGCTTGCAGGCGTTAAGCGCCTCCATAACCCTGCCCTTTTCCACATGAACCTCTATATCGTCGCAGAGTGTTCCGCAAAAGGGGCATATTACATCAGTATGCTTTTCCATTTTTCAATCACTTCCCATAGGACTGCTTCAAAAGCTCAGGATAGGTGAGGACCTTTTTATCCTTCGCAAGCTCAACGCTAACTGGAATCCCTTTAAACGAGGGCATTCCCACAGAATCTGTCTTCGGGCTTGTCACCTGATTTGCCCAGGGGCCCATTGGTATAAATATAATATTCTTATGCGGCGACTGCAGGGATTTAACAGCCCGCACAAACACCGCTCCATCCTCGGAGCAAACCTCCACTGTATCACCTTCGGAGACCTTGAATTTCTTCATATCATCAGGATCGAACTCGCAAATTGCATTGGCATCTGTGTACATGGTCGAGTCCTTCGATTCGAGTACCATGCCCTGCTTTATCGTTCGCCCCGTAATCAGTGTTGCCTTCACTTCTCTTCACCGCCCTTTTTCGGTTTGTCGGTGACAACCTCAAGGGCCCGGTCCAGCTTGTTTGTTTCGATCATGAGCCTCACCTTTGTCTTCGTAAATGACTCGATTGCAGCCTCAAGCTTGGTCCTGATGCGCTCGGCCTTCTCCTTATCAATCACCAGCACCTCTTCCTCTCCCTTGGACTCGACAACCACTGGCGTGGGCTGAATCGTGGTGTATGCGAATCTGCCGCCCACACGCTCGCCTTCAAAAACACGGTCCTCCCGCTTCAGTGCCATAAGATGCAGAAAGACTTCGCGCGCTGTAATCCCAAGGGCCTGAGCTATCTGTGGTATCATCAGGTTTTCCTGCTTTTTAAGGAGGTTGAAGATGTCTACTTTAATCCCTACGAGATCGTTTTCCTCTGCATCCACGATCTTTAAAAGTTCCTCCGGCGCCTGGTTGTTCAAGATCAACGCGTCCGTCGGGCACGCAATAACACAGGTCCCGCAGCCGTTGCAGAGATCAGAGTCAACAACAATCGCGCGGCCGTTTGAAACAAGCCTTGTAAGATCCGCGATGTTATCACCTTTGCCGCCCGCAATATCAGCAGAGTTCAGGGCATCAACGGGACACACGACAACGCAGTTCCCGCAGCCCACACAAAGCTCATCATCAATCTTGAATTCAAAACCCATATCTTTTATCCCTCAGACTCTGTTTTCAGATTTTCAAAGGCCGCAGTCCACATCTTGGTCCAGGGCGCAACCTTTCCTTTGCTGTAATTGATTTTAACTCTTTTGATTTTTATCGCCTCCACAGGGCACACCTTTTCACAGGCCCCGCAGTAGTTGCAGATACGCTCGTCGATTACAACCTTTTCAACACGCGCCCCTATCCCGCCTGTAGGGTAATATGGCGCCTTAGTAGGACAGATATCCCGACATGCCCCGCAGCCCTGACACCTGTCATTGTCGATTTCGACCGCCCCCTCAATTGCTCGCTTCACATTGATTACAAGACCATTAGACGAGTCCACACAGCCCTGGCAGTAGATGCACTCCCTCTCGATGAAGTCAAGGCCTTTTTTACCTGCGACCAGCGCACCCCGCGGACAGGTCTCTGCACGCCCTTCAAGAACAGCCTTCAGCTCAGAGCCCTTCGCCGAAAGACCAGTATCATCGATCTCAAAGATCCTCACAAAGGTCAGATAATCTTCACTTCCACGAATAGGCTCACCATCAATATAAAATTCATAGGAGTTAAATGGGCAGGTCTCACTGCAAATCCCGCAGAAGGTGCACTTAGCCATGTCCACAACAAGGCTTGGAGTTTCTACAAGGTCCCTGGCAACACTTCCGGTGGCACCAAGATCAATCGCATCAACAGGACAGGGAATCTCACAGAACAGACAGCCCACACACCGCTCAGGGTCATAGACAAGCAGCCTCTCCTCGATTGTAGACCTCCGCTTGTAAGCGACCTTACCGCCATCTATCTGTGTCGAGATCTCAAACTTTCCTTCTTCCATGGCACGTCTCCAGCCTCTATGGATTTTTAACTCCAATTATATAAATCAATCCTCATAGGCCTTTTTATGTAAAATATTTATCCATTAATACGGGTTATACTCGCGAAGCTGATAGTACCACTAAAAAACCAGCGTTCTCGCCTCTTTCGAAGGCTCCATTAATTAACTCTACATCAAGGTATAACATGATAAAAATATTCGCGTCCATTCACTCTAATAAATCGCAGCCGGGCTAGAGGCCGAAAATCTCAGACAGCGTCTTGCCCTCAGCTATGCCTTTTTTATAGCGTTTCTCCTTTTGTGAAACCTCCATGGCCTTGCGATAAATCTCATAGGCCTGCACTCGCGCAACCACAACCACGCCTATCTCATCGGCAACTATTATGTCGCCAGGGCTGACCGGCTGACCAGCGCAGGCAATCAGCTCCTGAAGACGACCGTGGCCGTGGGGTTCGCCAGCATTCGGCGTGACAGTACGCGACCAAAGAGGAAATCCAAGCGCCCGAATATCATCGGCATCGCGAATCCCGCCGTCAATTACAACAGCCTTCACACCACGTTTAATCGCGCTGAGCGTGGCAAGCTCACCCCAAACCGCAACATCCATTCCCTGAGCATCAACAACAATCACATCGCCGGGACTCGCGAGATCAACAGCTTTTACCACTTTGCCCCAATCCCCGCCCAAGGTCTTAACAGTATAAGCAGGCCCGGCAACACGCCTACCCTTCACAACAGGACGCAGTCCCCGCATCGCACCAAAGCGCTTCATCGCATCGCTGATAAAAGGCGTGGGAAGAGATTCAAAACCAGCGATAATCTCATCAATAGGGGGCTCGGCGGCCTCTGTAATCTTGGTTTCAACACCGATAATCTCGCATAACTTTCGCGCAGTTCCAACTACATCCTTCGCCTTTGTAAGCGCTCTTCCCACGATAAAGATGTTCACACCCACCTTTAACAGGGCAGGCGCTGTTTCAACGGTTATCCCGCCGGCAGCGGCAACGGGAATGTCCACGGCGCCGACTATTTCTTTCAAATCATCAAGCCCGGAATCCACTGCTTCAAGCATCACACGCTGAACATCAAGGGGTGTGTGCACCAAAAGGTAGTCCACACCAAGTGTTTCAAGCTCTTTCGCACGCTCAAGCTGGTCGTCAACTCCGATGAGATCAGCCATAATCTTAATATTGTGGGCGGCCGCCTGGTTGAGCGCGCGCTTAAACGTCATGTCCGGCGCAGCACCCAAGACAACCACAATGTCGGCTCCGTTTTTCGCAGCCATCTCAACCTCAATGTCACCGGCATCCATAGTCTTCAGATCAGCAACCAAAACCGAGCCGGGAAAGGCCGCCCTAAGCGTTTTCACCGCAACCATGCCGTGGTTTTTGATAAGCGGCGTTCCAACTTCAAGCCAGTTCACACCGCCGGCCACCGCCTCCT
>QIDD01000050.1 GCA_003230355.1 Methanobacteriota archaeon | reverse complement strand
GGAAACGGAGCAGCGAGTATTAAATAACCTAATAATAGGTTTCTGCCAGGACCCCTCCCTATCTGAAAAAGAAAAGTCACTATAAACATCCCTATTAAAATGATTAAACCTTCTAAAACGGCATAGAAGGGCAATACAACTCCAAAGGCAATCGGAACCCACAACCATTCAGGAGGGCTCGTTCCTTCAACATTAAGCGTCAAGGTTTTTTTAAAAGTCACATAAAATATGAACAGGCTTACTGGAGGGAATATTACAAAACCTAATGGCAAAAGGGAAGAGAATATACCGATAATTAAAGCGGATAAATATGAAGCAGTAAGAGTCCAGTAATTCCACTTTCCCATTAAAAAAAGGATAAAGTAGAAAATGGGTAAAATCAGTACTAGATTTATTAGAAAGGCTTCAGGGCTTCTGAACATTCCTGAGCTAGCTGTGAATAATTCTAACATGTCACTTCCCCCTCACTATAGAGGGAAAATGGAAAACTTTTCCACCTCCTACTTTGCCTCTCATTCTATCTTTCCCCATTGTCTAATTTTTATTTCACATATTTAAACATTTGCCACTGTCAGAATATACCTACTTTCGTCTGGTGTTACTGTGACTTTGTCTTTATACAGGTGTCCGATGGAGCTTACGGAAAATCTTTCCGCCTCATATGTTATCTGGGTCAGATTTCCATTTGTATCATATAGGGCGTAGTCAACGTACCAGACCCCTGTGTTGTTTTCAGGTAGAAGATACTCAAAGGCTGTGTCTATGGATTCACCGGGTAATAAACTAATGGAAGCGTTCACTGTTCCAGAGAGGTTTCCATCTGGTGTTATCAGGCTGTAAACAGCCTTTTCAGCAGTAACATTATCCTTGTTGGTTATTGCTATGGGTATCGTGGCCAGCTCACTAGGGGCATATTCATTCAAAACCTGGGGGTCTTTTGCCCATTTGAGCAGGTCTCTTATGAGCCGCATCTCATCTGCCTTAGGCCTGTTATCAGGCCGTCTTCTCCACCCTGCCTGCCCGTGCGTGTAGGCCCAGTCAGAATACATGGTTGTAGCAATCACCCTGCCGTTGCCATAGGGATATTCTAAGAGAGCAGGCCATCCCGTGTTTCTCCTGCTCATGAGGATTGTTGCATTCTCAGGCCAGCTTGTGAAATAGCCGTCGATGTTGGCTCCCACGATTGCGTCGTCCTGGCCTGCAAAGATCGGCCGGTGAAGTGGAGAATGCATGTCCAAGCTGGCCGTGCCAAAGACACAGCTCTGATCCTCACCCCAGCCATAACCAGAAACCTCGCCCCTAATTGTCATCGAAAAGCACCAAGATAGATATAAAGTTAGGGCAAGATATATTAAGGTCTGTGGGGAAGTTTTTCCAGGGAAAAGATGAATCTGATTTCAGCCTTTGAACGCGGGCACAATGTTGAAGAAGCCCTGGATGCGGCGATCGAGAAGATGAATAGTCAGCTCAAAGCGTCTGACGGCCTTATTGAAAAAATCGATTTTCAAGTGGACGTGGGATACTCCGGCGCGACCGTTTCTATTACGCTTTCCTTGAATGGTGAGTCCCCGCTTCACACCGAGATACTGGGAGTGAATCAGAGAGGGTTAAACAACAGCCAGGCGTTGAAAAAGGCGACTCAACTCATTAACGAAAGGCTTGAGCGTCGGAAAGGCGTTATTCAGGATTTTGCGGTGAAAAACATCGAGCCTATACCGGGCCGGGCTTATTCCACGATTATTGTTGCAATCAACGAAGATGTAATCGAAGACTCCCATGACGCTGTGAGCAGACGAAGACGCATCCAAAAAGCGCTTGACCTTCTGAGCCGTGAGCCTTCAACGCTTAACATTGCAAAGGTTGCCGACGTTTTTAGTGTCTCCCGAAAGATGATCTACCACGATCTGGAGGCACTGGGTTTTTCGAGACATGAGGGAGGAGTAAAAAAAGGTGAAGATAAACATTAGTGTATCCCGGTCTTTTTGAGGGTGACAGTAAATGAGCAGGGCACATGGAATAAAGGGTTCTGATGAGGTTTTTCCTGACATTGGTTTGGAAGAGCTTGTTGACGCAATTAAAGATGGGATAACCCTAATTGACAGGGACTTTCGTATCCACTATACTAACCGTCTGGTGCTTGACATGGTAGGTGCCAAAAGCCAGGATGATGTTTTTGGGAGGAAGTGTTTTGAAGCGCTTTTCGGCAGGAGGTCGCCTTGTGAGTGGTGCAACTCTCAGGCAGGTTTTGAAACAGGTGAGGTGCAGCGCAGGCTTGCCTCTGTAAACACACCTGATGGTATGAAGCATTATGCTTTCTCTGCTCATCCTTCTTTAAACGGCAAGGGTGTGGTGTGTCATGCAGTTGAGGTGGCAAGTGACGTAACTGAAAAGGCAGGTCTTGAATCCACGATAAAGAGGCTTGCAACAATTGCAAACTCATCTGCTGACGCCATGATGTGCGTCGATTTAGATAGTCGATTCGAGTTCTGGAACACCGGCGCCGAGGCACTCTTCGGATTCAAAAGAGACGAGATACTTGGGAAGAACTTTCATATAATCGTCCCGCCTGAACTAAGAGAAGCTGCGGAGGTAAAGAGAAGGCTTGCCTTAAAAAAAGGATTTGTCAGATATGAGACTCTCCGCCTCAAAAAGGATGGGACAACTGTTCCAGTTGACATGACACTTACAGTCATCGCTGACGAGAGGGGAAACCCCACAGGTATCGCAGCAAGCATAAAAGACCTTTCTGAAAAGGAGATGGTAGAATCAGAATTAAGGGAGATAAAGAATCATCTTGAAAGCATATTTGACACGATTCAAGAGTCAATCTGCGTAATCGACAAAGACCTTCGTATCATCAGCTTCAACGAGTCCTTTGCAAAAAACACAGGCACACCACGGGAAAATATCCTTGGGAACAAGTGCTACAAGGTGCTGCATGGATATTCTGAGGATGAGTTTTTAGTGCATTGCAGAAAACACTGCATCGTTCGTGAAGCCTTTGAAACAGGCAAACCTGTTGAGTCGGTGCACCACCATGATACAGTCGAAGGTCAGATATTTCATGAGAGCCGGGCGCTTCCCACACGTAACGCAAATGGTGAAACCTATCAAATCGTCTATGGTATAAACGATGTAACTGAGAAGAAAGAGGCTGAGCAGACGCTGCGATTTCTCGCAAAGATACAGGGCCAGGTGAGCGAGATGATCGTCACAATGGCCCTTGACCACACTCTGCTTACTGTTAACGATGCGGCGCAGAGGACCTTCGGCTACTCTGAGGATGAGCTGGTGGGACAAAATGCTTCAATCCTTGTGCCAGAGGCGGAGATGGAAAATTCAAATGCCTTCTGGGACGCCATCTCTGAAAAAGGATTTGTCGAGGGTTATGAAGGTATGAGGGTCACAAAAAACGGGCGCAGATTCCCTACTGAGCTCTCCGGTGTTTTGGTCTCAGGCGAAGGCGGGGCGTCACCCTATGTAATAGGCGTGGGAAGGGATATTACTGAGCGTAAAAAGGCAGAAAAGAAGCTGAGGGATTATGCTGATCGTCTGGAGCGCTCAAACAAGCTCAAAGACCTCTTTGCAGATATTATGCGTCATGACCTCTTAAATCCACTGGGCGTTGTGAAAAATGTCTTTGAGATTATTGAAGAGGATTTGAGTGACAGAGGGATTGAAAAGGAGATTGCCATGGTTACGCGTAACGTGGCTAAAATCGAAGATCTTGTGCACAGCGCGGCCCGCTTTGGACAGGTTGAATCAGCGGAGGACATGGAGTTTAAGAATCGAAATCTGAAAGAAATCCTTGAAGAAGTGGTCAGCGGCCTTTCAAGTGAAGGGCTGAAAAAAGATATGACCATCAAAATTTTTCAAGATGACTATTACGCTGAGACAAACCCTTTTATTGAAGACGTTTTTTCAAACCTGATTACGAACGCGATTAAATACAGTGAGGCTGGAAGCGAAATCGAGGCTTCCTGTGAAGACCTTGGAGACAAACTGATGATATCTGTTTCTGACCGCGGGATGGGTGTTCCAGACGAGCATAAACAGGGCATATTCGAAAGATTTAAAAGGGTGGAAAAGGGGAGTGTAAAAGGCAGCGGACTGGGCCTTGCAATCGTGAAAAGAGTGGTTGAACTGCACAATGGGGATGTATGGGTTGAAGACCGCCCCGACGGCGGAAGCACCTTCGCATTCACACTTCCAAAAAAGAGGGATAAAGATGTCTAAACTTGTTTTAGTGGTAGATGATGAAGAAGATTTTCTATACCAGATAAAACGCATGCTCGAGAGGGCAGGGCTAAATGTCGCAACGGCCACATCAGGTATGGAGGCACTTTCGATGCTTAAAGATATCTCGCCTGATCTAATCCTGCTTGACGTGATGATGCCGAAAATGACAGGGTGGGATCTTGCAAAGACTATAAAAGAAATGGAAGGTTTTAAAGATGCAACAATTGCAATGCTTACTGTGAAATCCGAGCTTGAAGACAAGGTTATAAGCCTTGAAGATTCCGGCGCGGCCTGGCATATCACAAAACCGATTGAGATGAAAAAATTTGTAAACACTGTTAAGTGGCTGCTTGAAAGCCCGCCGAAGTGAGAGGTAAAAAGTATGACTAAGATCCTGGTTGTTGACGATGAGATGGACATTCGCTTTGTAATCGGAAAGATGCTGGAGCGCGAGGGCTATGAGACAGTTGAGGCAGACAGCGGTGAACATGCCCTGGAGATATTGAAAGAAACAGTGCCAGATCTAATCCTTCTCGACGTTATGATGCCAGGTATTGACGGGTATGAAACCTGCACCGAGATAAAATCTCAAGAGACAACTAAAAAAATTCCTGTAGTCATGCTCACTGCGAAAACTGCCGAATCAGATAAGATCAAAGCCCTTGAAGAATGCGGCGCAGCCTGGCATGTTTCAAAACCGATTGATCGAAAGAAATTTATTGAAACCGTTAAGTGGGTGCTTGAAAGCCCGCCAAGGAGAGAAGAATAGATATGGGTGTTAGTGTTTGTCTGGCCTCAGGCAAGGACGGGGTTGGCAGAAGCACGATTACTGTGAATCTTGGAATCGCCTTGTCATCGCTTGGCGTTTCCACAGTTGTTGTGGACGGTGATATTGAAGGTGCCAGCTTCAGCATCCTGCTTGGTGTTGACCCTGACACCCCATCGCTTCATGACTGTCTCGCATGCAAGACCACCAGTGAAAATGCGGTTATCGAAGCCCACGGTGTAAACGCTCTTGTGGGAGGCATAGGTATTGAACAGCTTGTAGATGTGTCAGTTAATGGGTTTTCCAACATACTTAAAGAACTTACAGAGCGTTTTGACATCGTCCTTGTGGACTCTCCAGCCGGTCTTGGAACAGAAGCGGTTACAATTATGAACAGCTGTCAATCGGTGATACTTGTCCTCACGCCTGACATCAACTCTGTAACTAACACGCTTAAGACACTGGCTGTTGCAAAGAAGTTGGGCACTACGGTTCTCGGCGGAATCATCAACAGAACAGGCGGACAATACGACATCCCCTCAGATAAGATTGAGGATCTGCTCAGGGTGAAGATCATCTCTGAGATTGGCGAGGAAGGGCTTGTGCGACAGTCTCTTCAAGAGGGCGTGCCGATCTATGCTGGAAACCCGGATAGCAGTTTTTCTAAGAAGATTATGGATGTTGCGAACAAGCTCATCGGCAGCGGCTAGCAGTTTTTGCAGAGCCTTCCGTTTTCACAGAATATGCTCGCAGTCTTAAGAAGGTTTTTATTTTTTTCAATGCACATAACGATTTCATCTGCCTTAAGTGGGTCGCGGATAAAGAGTGAGCGGTGTTTTTTCGACGCATTGTAGGCCAGCTCCCGATCCCGTGTAACAAGTAGAGAGTTGAACTTGCTCAGGAGATGAAGAATCTCAGAGTCGTCCATCTCAGTGTCGATATCACCTACATGCAGGATCTTCTGCCCATTGGAAAGGCGTTTCACCTTCTTGGGAATATTCGCGTCAAGTATTATCTCTATCACGGGGCAAAACTCCAGTAGGGCACGCTATGTTTAAACAGCTCCTCAGATATTTCAAGCAGCTCTTCAGCGCTGCTGCTGCCGGATCTGATTGTTTCAATTGATCCGCCTGTGCTCAATCTTCGAATAGGCCCAAGAATTTTCTGCCGACTTGTAAAATCGATCTCTGCACTGGACCCAAGCTCGCATGAATCTGAATACCTTGCCTTGCCGCCTGAAACCGATGCAACCTCTGAGAACTGACCTGAATCAAGGACTGCGAAGCGCCGGGCCAGACTCAGACTAGAAGTTGAGCAAAGATGCCAACGTTCACCGCTCTTTCGCTCCCAACCACGAAGTGTGTCAGAGATGTGTCGGACAAGTGAAACACCGAAGTCTCGGGCATAACTGCTGGTGTGAAGCTCCTCACCCAGATAGGCTTTCACAGCATCGTTCAAACCCACATATCCAATTAGATTCACACTCCGATTCAGATCAAAATATGATTTTTCACCACGCCCGCCGGCAAAGAAGGAAAGCGAACCGCTCGTCATCCTGCGCGATAAAACGTCCCGTTTTATCTGGGCAGCCTCCCTAGCCAAACCCAGCGCAGAGTCGATTCCTTCGAAGAGGGGGTCTTCTTTTCCGCCGGCCCTGTAGACCGTGCGCGGCAGATTAATGGTTGTGCACTGCAGCGCCGATTCAAGATAGGGAAGCTCTGACACAGGTTCATCGGATACATCGTCACCAGGGTAAATGGCGCCTGACG
>QIDD01000049.1 GCA_003230355.1 Methanobacteriota archaeon | reverse complement strand
CCTCTTTTTCAGAGAGAAGCCCTCCGATATAGTCTGTCTGCCAAAGGGCGAGGCGGCTGCCCCTTGTTCCGATGACAACCTTCATGCAACCTTCCTTAACGCGGCGTCCATTGCTTCAAGCGTGAAATCAAGGTCCTCAGACGTGTGCGCGGTTGAAAGGAAGTTGCACTCATACTG
This sequence comes from Methanobacteriota archaeon, assembly GCA_003230355.1. Classification (GTDB taxonomy): domain Archaea; phylum Hydrothermarchaeota; class Hydrothermarchaeia; order Hydrothermarchaeales; family SZUA-236; genus SZUA-236. Next base: position 6,610 of record QIDD01000049.1, on the reverse strand, counting down.
CGATGGCGGTAGAAACACACCCCGCCGGAGAAGCTCCCTTTGATAGGCAAGGAACAGGTCTTTATCGGCTCTGAGCGCGGTTGTGTAATCGACTACGTCCTCGTTTGTAAAGTACGTTTGATACATTGCCCCTGCTCCGTAGATGCGGCTTTCAACTCCAATGTCGCGTGTAATGTCAGAAAGCCCCTGTCGCATCCTTTCGCCGGATTTGGCAAGCGAAGAGTAGACGCCTGGTTTCTCAAGCTCAGAAAGCGCGGCAAGCCCTGCAACAGCGGACAATGGATTGCCGTTGAATGTTCCAGCCTGATAGATCGGGCCCAGCGGTGCCATGTTCTCCATTATCTCCCGCGTTGACGCAATGCAGCCGATTGGAAGGCCGCCGCCAAGGATTTTACCGAGCGTCGTAATATCAGCTGTGACACCGAAATACTGCTGCGCCCCGCCGAGGCCGAGGCGAAACCCTGTTATCACCTCGTCAAAGATGAGCAGGATATTGTTTTCAGCGGTGATTTCTCTGAGAAACTTGAGGTATCCCTCCTTTGGCATCACACAACCAGCGTTTCCAATAATGGGCTCAAGGATGATGCATGCAATACTTTCGCCGTCTTTTTTCACGATTTCTTCAACTGCTGATTCATCGTTGAATGGCGCGAGAATTGTGTTTTCAGTGGTCTCTTTGGGGATTCCCGCCGAGTCCGGGACGCCGTGCGTGGTTGCGCCGCTGCCTGCTTTTACCAGCACATAGTCGTGTGCTCCGTGAAAGGCGCCCTCGAATTTTATGAACTTGTCTCTCCCGGTAAATCCTCTCGCGAGCCTGATTGCGCCCATCGTGGCCTCGGTCCCGGTGTTTACAAAGCGCACCATCTCCGCAGACGGCACATGGCGAATCACCTTCTTTGCAAACTCAATTTCAAGCTCTGTCGGTGTGCCGTAGAGCGTGCCATCTCCCAACTGTTCTTTAACTGCGTTAACCACTGCGGGATTTGCGTGTCCAAGGATGAGCGGGCCGTATCCCAGGCAGTAGTCAACATAGGAGCCGCCGTCTTCATCATATAGCCTGCAGCCCTCAGCTCTTTTTACAAAAAAAGGGTAGGGCTTCATAGCTCGCACCGGTGAGTTCACACCGCCTACAAGCACCTTTTTGGACCCTTCAAAAAGCTTTTGTGATCTATTCAAAATAATCAACTCCAAGGACTCTCATCTGTGAAAAATCTATTCTAGCATATATACATTTTTCGCGGGGGTGTTCCAATCAAAAAAGCGAAAAACAATTAAATAGCGGGTCAAATCACTTTAGCACATGGCGAAGCGGTTTATCGACAGGCTTGGGGCAAAGACCCTCACTGTACTGGAGCGGCTGTACCTATTTACAATCGATCTTTTGATCAAGCTTGCGCCAGGGGTTATGGTTGTTGTCGACAGGCTCTACAAAGTGGATCGAGAGCTATTCTACCCATATTTTGAGCGTCGAAATATCGGGCAAAACGACTACACAATATTCAAGCTTCAGCTCCTCTCAGCACTGTTTCTTATTCTTACAACACTGTTTATCGTAAGCACCGTGGGCGGGCTGAAATACATCGCTTTCGGCGGTGTTCTTCTCATTGCTGCGCTTTTCATCATTGCAACAACGGTGCATTCCGATTTTGAAGACTACCCTGCCTACCGCGATTTCTTTCTCTCCTATTTTCTGCTGGCAATCGTGCTTGCAGCGGTGAAGGTGAAAAAACCATTTATAGCAACCGGCTTTCCATTCATGCACTTTGCAGCCGTCGCGGTCGTGGGTGCAGCGGTGATATACGCATATTTCAACAAAAAACACGCGCGCAACTTCACCTATGGCAAGGTCGTTTCTGAAAGAGGAATTGATGTAGATGTGAAGCTCAACTACGACATCCGTTCAAACACGAAACCCCAGACCGTGCAGCTGCGTAACACCGCAAACGCGCGGGAGGGTGACACTGTAAAGGTGCGGGTGGAAAAAGGAGCTTTCTCAATTCGGGGGAGCCGGCCTGCTGAGATCATCGGGGTGGAGTGGGCATATTAACTATGGAAGACAGCCGGCTGCTACTAGTCTCGCTTCTCGTCTCGACGATCGGGCTTTTCATGCTCGTCTTCATATCAGCTGCGCAGGGGCCTATGCCAATCTCGGAAATCGTGCCTGAAAATATTGGGAGCAAAGTGCTTGTTGAAGGGGTTGCATCAGAAACTTTTACAACCCCTGAGGGCCACCTCTTCTTCCAACTGGCCGATGGTTCGAAATCAATTAAAATCGTGGCTTTTTCAGATGTGGCAGGGGGTCTTGCATGCGTTGAAGACGGAGCCAATATACGGGTGAAAGGGATAGTGGATGAATACCGTAGCGAGCTGGAAATCATTGTCTCAAACACGGCTGATGTCCAATGCTAAATACCCTTGAACTCGTGCTTGTTGGAGTGGCTTTAGGAACGGTTACAGGGCTGGTTCCAGGCATACATGTAAACACCGTTGTCCTGATTATTCTCTCAGTTCTGCCCGCGCTTCTCACACGATTCCCCGCCCATTCAATTGCAGGCCTCATAGTTGCAATGGCAATCATGCACAGCTATGTAGATTATATTCCGTCGATCTTTCTCGGAGCGCCGTCAGAAGATTCAGCCCTCTCAGTTCTACCTGGCCACAAACTCCTTCTCAAAGGCAGAGGATACGAAGCAGTGCGACTCACTGTAATCGGCGGGGTGGGCTCAACAATTCTCAGCCTAGTGCTGCTTGCACCGGGGCTTGCGGTGCTGCCAACAATTTACAGCCGCATAATACCGGCTGTCCCATATCTGCTCACAACTGTCATCGCATACATAATACTCGTTCAAAACCGGAGTCGATGGCTCTGGGCGGCAATTGCCGTCATGCTCTCAGGCGTCCTGGGAATCATAATACTCGTGCTGGGAGTGATAAACCCTGGAAAAGCTCTCTTTCCCGCGCTTACAGGACTCTTCGGAATCAGCACGCTCTACATGTCACAGCGAACAATACTGAAAATACCAGTTCAGCACATCACATCAACGCCTGTGGAATATGGAAAGGGTGTTGTCATCGGCTCGGTTGCAGGACTGGTCTCAGGAATACTGCCCAGCCTAGGCCCGTCTCAGAGCGCAACCATTATCCAGAGCCTATTCAAATCCGGCGGCGATGAAAAAGAATTCCTAGTTGCAATGGGCGGCGTGAACACGGCAAACTCGCTTTACGCCTTTCTCGCGCTCTACCTTATCGGGCGCTCACGCAGCGGAGCATCAATCGCGGTGAGAGAGATACTCAGCCCCTTGTCACAAACTGACATGCTTTTCATCATTGGTGTCACGCTTTTCACAACATTCTTCGCAGCAGCGCTTACACTGAAACTTGCGAAAACAGCGGCAGCCCATGTGCCCAAAATCAACTACAGGAAATTCTCAACTGCAACTATCATATTTCTAATAGTGCTCACAATAAGCTTCACCGGCCTGAAGGGACTGCTAATTCTCACAACTGCCTCGGCCATCGGAATCTTCGTCCAAGCAGCAGGCGTCAACCGATCAAGCTGCATGACAGTTCTCATGATACCAACGATACTATACTTCCTTGGATAGATTTATCCTGAGTTCGATAGGAAAATGAATATGTGGATTATTAGAATTGAAATAATATGAAGCTTGAAGCAATAGTTTATTTTATTGTAGCAATCGTCGTGAGTGTATTCGTTATTTATTACCTCGTCACATATACAAATCTGACAATTAAGTAGTGGATCTTATCCTGAGAAGAAGTTGAAAAAAGGACGTGAGATTTGATCGAAGTTTTATGCGAATTTATTGTATAGTGTTGCCAGCAGGTAGTATCCAGATTGTTGTGGAGTTTGAAAATACAAGTCCTTTTAATGCTGCCAGGGCCCATGTTCCGTAGCCGAAGAATTTCACGGTGATTCTTAGAATTAGATATGAAATACTGTTTAAGATGGCTATCGAGTAGCCAAGTGCTCGCGGGTTTATACCGGGCGTGTCCATTTTATTACCTCCAACACACAATTCGTGGAATACTGAGTTAATAAATTTTATCTTGCCCCCCCCATGGCCTTCCACTGTTTGACTGGTAGTTTATATTAAGGATTAGCCACATTTCTTATTAGGTGTGGTAGTGTGAAAAAAAAATCAACTAAATTAAACAGGTATTGCCCTAAATGTAACACACTTTTATTTGAGAATGGTTCTTTGTGTCCTGTCTGCAGAAGAGAGGTAAGGAGGATGGATGCCGCTGTAACACGGGGTTTTAGTCTTTTTTTCAGGGTGCTGCTTTTTATTGTGGTTGTAATTTTCGGGGCGACGGCTATTATACTGGTTGCTGCAAACAAAGAGGGGATAATCGGCTTTGTGAATAGAGCTATCGCTTTTTTTAGTTAAAGGCCTGTGTCCAGTTTTAATCTTACACATTCTTCCGCCTCCTTAATGTGTAGCTTAATATTCGTTCTAAAAGCCGGTTCTGCATCACTTGAATAAAATCAGCTATTCCTTTTAAACATCAGCTTTAGCATGAGCGGAATATAACCCAGCATGAATCTGAGCCTGAATTTGGACGTGCCCTTCTCCCGGTTTGTAAGTATAAAGGGAATCTCTTTTATAATGAATCCCAGCCGCTCTGCCTTCACCGTCAGCTCAAGCTGGATCCCGAATGAATCAGCCTCAGGATCGAGCTGCTCATAGACTCGTCGACTACCAAGTCTGAAGCCGCTTGTGGCATCGAGCGTCTTTATCCCAAGAGCAAGCCGAAATAACCTGTTCCCGGCCCGGCTTATCATTATACGCCACGTTGGAACATTCCTCATCCCCCCGCCTTTTACGTATCTGCTCGCGATGACAAGGTCTGCATCACCAGCCTCATCAAACATCTGCAGGAGAAGTGCCGGCCGATGGGTGAGATCAGAATCCATCTGAGCGATAAAATCATATCCATTTTCAATTGCGAATGAAAAGCCGTCTTTCAGGCTCTGGGCAATGCCCTGATTTCGTTCATGGGATACAATTTTGATCCACTCAAATTTTTTCGATCGCCCCTCTAGTTTCGCTCCTGTTGTATCGGTGCTCCCATCATCCACAAAAACCACATCAAAATCCAGAGTCTTCCTCACATTTTCAAACTCTGAAACAAGCTCATCAATCGACTCTTCCTCATTATAGCAGGGCACCACCACAGCGATCATATGCTTGATTTCGAACGGTAAAATAAATAGTTTGGCAGAATCTTAAGGCCGCACCTGGTTCGGATTTATTAAACAAAGGGTATTTATAAGAGATTTAATAAATTTTTTAGTGATATTATGCGTAGGAATATCAAGAATTTTTTTGCCGCTGAAAGAGCGCAGGTAAGTATTGAGTTCGTACTTATCGCCGGAGGTGTTGTAGCGGCCGCCGTCATATTCTGGTCACTCGGAGGGTCAATTCAGGCCCTTGGAAACACAACCTCCAACTGGGTGGCTCAGGAACGAACCATAGCCATCAATAGGATTACACGGTAAACAATGATCTTTACAATCCTCGCCCTCCTGGGCGCCGCCATCGCAAGCTACACAGATTTGAAAAACGGCATTATTCAAAACAAGCTCACCTTCAGCCTCTTTACTGTAGGCGTTCTCGGAAACCTCTTAGTATCTGGAAAAGCGGTTGCCGGCGCGCTGTTTTCAAGCATAATCATGATATTCATCCTGGGATATGGGTTCTGGTTCATCGGGGGCTGGAGTGCAGGGGACGCCAAGGAATTTTTATTTCTAGCCGCGCTTCTGCCCCGCTACCCCGCCGAACTGCAGGGCCTCTTCACACCCAAGCTTGGACCATATCCATTTATTATAACAATCCTTGCAAACACATTTCTCGCCATTTTTCCATTCATACTGATATGGGGCGTTTACACATCTCTCAGACTTGCAAAGACTGCAGAGCTGCTTGGACCTCTGAAAGAGATCAGAAACTTCGGCCTAAACGCGGGACTGCTCACGGCCGCCCTTCTAATAGCTGTGCTTCTGAACATTGGAACGATATTCGTGCTCCCACTCATACTACTTGGATATAAGCTCGGCGAGCGGATGAAGACAGCGGTCTCGTCGCTTGTGATATTCGGGTTCATCCTTTTCACAGGCGAAGTGTCAACAGCACTTACAAACTTCATCGGCATGTTTGCCGTAATAATTCTCTTTCAGCTGCTCTGGAACGCAGTTTCCATTGTGCGTAGATTCGCGCTTGAAGAAACGGTGCCGGCATCCGAGCTCAGAGAGGGAATGGTCCCAGCAGAAGAGATTTATATCGGCGAAGATAAGATAGAAACCGGTGCACGAGGCCTGAATATGGAGGAACTAGAGAAGATCAAAAACGAAAAGAACCCACTGAAGCTTGCGGCTGTGAGGGTGAAAAAGACCATCCCCTTTGCACCAATAATATTCATCGGGCTCGTGCTGTCACTGGCTCTGGGCGATCTCATCGTGGTGGCGCAAAACTTGGTGGTGCAAAATGGATAACAAAGGCCAGGTCTCGCTTGAAGCAGCTCTCACAATCGGAGTTGCTATTCTTGTGATAATCAGCCTATTTAACATCTGGTTTTCACGCCTCAA
>QIDD01000048.1 GCA_003230355.1 Methanobacteriota archaeon | reverse complement strand
AAAAATTCTTTTCCAAAGGAAACAACACCCCCTCTCATTTTAGAGAGATTTAACGCGCACAAGACGAACCTGGCCAGAAACCTTGCCAACCTCAGCAATCTTAACAGTGCCACCAGCATTGTCGTAAATCAATATCTTATGAAAACCCAATGTCGTGCCGTGAGAACCAGTCTGAACATCTTCATCAATATCAATTAGAACATCTGCATTACCATCACCGTCAAGATCCCAGATGAAAAGGTCAAGATTACCATCACTATTACGATCAGCAGACTCAGATATGCTGTCAAGCGAAAGACCGTTAAAATCCAGAAATTCATCAATAGTCATACCCACATCTAAAACCATTCTACCAGTTACAGATCTTTGGCCGATGCAGCCTGAAAAAATGGATAAAATAATAAGCGCAACCAGAAGTTTAGCCTTCATATAGTCAAGGAAATGTTTTTATCCTTTATTAATTATCCTTTTTCACATGGAAGAATTTGAACGGGAGCAAGAAGCCTTAATTGCAAATACCTACACACGCCAGCCAATCATGATTGTGAAAGGTGAAGGGCCTTGGGTGTGGGACCGTGATGGCAGAAAATATCTGGACTGCTACTCTGGCATCGCTGTAAATAACCTGGGCCACTGCCATCCTGAGGTTGTTAAGGCAATCAAAGAGCAGGCAGAAAGGCTGATTCACACCTCAAACATCTTCTACACAGAGCCGCAGCTTGTGCTTGCCAAGGTTTTAGCCCGTGAGTCAGGCGGGTATAAATCGTTTTTCTGTAACAGCGGTGCAGAGGCAAATGAGGCGGCAATCAAGCTTGTGAGAAAATTCGCAGGACCCGGCGAGATAATCACTGCAACCGATTCTTTCCACGGCCGCACAATGGCCACGATCTCTGCAACAGGTCAACCCAAGTATCAGCAGGGTTTTGAACCCCTGCTCGAGGGTTTCAGGCATGTTCCCTTCGGTGACGCCGGGGCAATCGAAGATGTGGTTACAGAAGAAACAGCGGCGGTCATGCTAGAGCCTATTCAGGGTGAAGGTGGAGTAGTTGTGCCACCCGAAAATTATCTTAAAGACGTGGCCGCGATTTGTGAGAAAAAGGGCGTGCTCCTGGTTTTAGACGAGGTTCAGACAGGATTCGGCCGCACAGGTGAGATGTTTGCCTGGCAGGGCAGCGGCGTTGATCCCGATATTTTCACTGTTGCAAAGGCCATGGGCGGCGGAATGCCGATCGGCGCGATGCTTGCAAAGCCCGGTGTAATGTCTGCTTTTGAACCCGGCGATCACGCGTCTACATTTGGCGGAAACCCGGTTGCCTGCGCCGCGGCTGTTGCGTCGATCAATGTTATTTTAAAGGAAAATCTGCTCGAAAGGTCAAGGACCCTTGGAGAACATTTCAAGGCCGGACTGTTAGAGCTAAAGCCGCGGCACACAGAAATCAGAGACGTACGCGGCAAAGGGCTTATGATAGGTGTGGAGATAGAAGGGGACGGTGCAAAAATCATTGAAAAGGCGCGGGAGCAGGGTCTGCTCTTCAACTGCGCCCACGGCAACGTGCTGCGCTTCACTCCGCCGCTGAATATCGACAGAGAACTAATCGACAGGATCGTGCAGACACTGGACTCGATTCTATCGGAAGGGATATGATGATTGAAAAGATAAATCCACGGGTGAAAGCGATTAAAGTCTATGTTGCGGGGGCTACGAAGGAAGAGGTTGCACGCCGCCACGGTCTCAACCCTGATAGAGTTGTTAAGCTCGCGTCGAATGAAAACGCCTTCGGACCTTCTCCAAAGGCGGTTGAGGCGATTCGAAAATATGCAGCCCAGGTCAACCTCTACCCTGAAGACCATCCCAGTGAACTTATCACCTCTATTTCAGAGTATACTCGCGCGTCTGATTCAAAGATAATCATGGGTGGAAACGGCGCCGACGAGGTGATGGACACAGTGATAAAGCTCCTGATTATGCCGGGCGATGAGGTAGTGGTTCACACACCCACATTTCCCTATTACGAGCTGCTCACAACACTCTACGGCGGGCGCATGGTGAAGGTCTCCATGCCCGACGATTTCAGCTTTCCAACAGACTCTATTGTTGAGAGCATAGGTGAAAAAACAAAGCTTGTCATCATCTGCTCACCCAACAACCCCACTGGAACCGTGATTTCTGAATCAGGCCTTAGAAGGACACTGGACAGCGGGGTAATTGTCATGCTTGACGAAGCCTACGTTGAGTTCGCAGACCGCTCTTACACCGGGCTTGTTTCAGAGTATGAAAACCTGGTTGTGCTCAGAACCTTTTCAAAGGCCTTTGGCCTTGCCGGCTTGCGCGTTGGATATGGTGTGGCAAGCGAAGAAATCATTGGGGAGGCTATGAAGATCAAGCCTCCGCACAACGTAAACCTGCTTGCGCAGAAGGCAGCTTCTGCAGCGCTAAAAGACCTGGACTATTTGCATTCCGTGGTTGAAAAGACCAAGGTGCTCCGGGAAGAATTATTCAACGAAATCAACAGTCTCGGCGGTGTGAAGGCCTACAGGTCACAGGGAAACTTTCTACTTGTAAAGCTCTTTGAAAAAGATGCCGCCGCCATTGTATCCCGGCTTGAGAAAAAGGGTATAATTGTTCGAAGCTGCGCTGGATTCGGACTTGCCCGCCATATCCGCGTCACCGTTGGCCGGGAGGAGGAGAACCAGGCCTTTATGAAAACCTTTAAAGAAGTGTTGGGATGAAGCCTTTTATCGACCGGGGCCCAAGCCAAAGTGCAAGGGAGGCAATGGCAGAGGCTGGACAGTGTGGGAAGGAAGAAAAATTCAAACTGGTTGAAGAGGCTGAAGCAGTGCTTTCAAAGGCGGCTGGCCGAAGCAGGGTTGAAATTATGGGAAGCGGCGGCGAGGCTGTAGAGGCCGCTCTTTCACAAGTGGAGGGGCCCGTTCTTCTGCCGGATCAGGGGATATGGGCTGGAACGCCGAAGACCTGTAAAAAACTTGGCGCACCCTTTAACTATTTCGAAACGACACTAGGTTTAATCGACCCTGAAACATTGGGTGAAGCAATAGATGCTGCAGGTGCAAAGACGGTTTTTATAACAAGCCTCGCAGGATATATGGCGGAGCAGGATGTGCGGGGAATTTCAGATGTGTGCAAAAGCCAGGGCGCTGTTCTAGTCGTTGACGCGTCCCCTACGATCGGCGGCTGGAAACCGGCGGGATACGGGGGGGCGGGCATAGTCCTGGGAAGTGCCAGGGAGCCCAAGCTTCTCAACCTGCCGGGCGGAGGTTTCATCACATCTGAGGACCCGGGTTTTATGGAGCAGATTAGCGGCGCAAACACCTATACCCCAGACCCTGTTATGTGTGCAGGTATTTCAGGCGCGCTGCGAGACGCAGGAGACACATTTAGCGGGCTTATCAGAGTGTCGGACAAGCTAAAATCCCTGCTGCCGGGCGGCGTTATTCACAAGGACGGGCGCGGTGTTTCTGTGGGTCTTTTATGTGAAGAGCCGAAGACCCTGGCAAATGAGGCGCGGCAGATGGGCCTTGTAACCGGGGCCGGCAGATCGCTTCTGTCCACATGCCCCAGGTACGACCGGTTTCTTGTGCCGGGCCTTGTTGTGGAGCTGAAAAAACTGGACCCTGCTTTTTTGGGATCAGCCGAGTTGGAGCAGATTTCCAGTGTGCTCTCAGAGCTTGGCACGTCTCTTTCTGACTACCCCGAAGGCCAGAAATCCGATGAATGAGCCTAGGAGCAGTATTCCTGTGTAGAGGAGCAGCGCTGGTACAGGAGACGCACGCCTTGTTTCAGAGACCTGGGGCTGGCTGCGCGCTTCATCTGAGGCAGTCAAATCTTCAGAAGAGGGTGCGGCCGCTGTCTTTTCCATAGACTGTTGTTCATCAAACCGCTCCTGCGATGCTGCGGCTGGAAGCGCGGAGTCAAGACTGGAAGCACCACCGGACGCCTGCTCCATCACCACCGCGTCGCCTGCAAGCGGGGCAGCTGCGCGAGAAGGTTCAAAACCAGTTTGTAAAAAAGGTATTTGAAAGGCCAGGCTCATGGCGATGAAGAGAAGTCCCAGCGTGCCCAAAACAGAGGACGCTTTTTTCATCCGCTGATAGTCACCTTCCACTGCAAGCGTTGAAATCGATGCCAGCACAGCTCGAACCATTGATCTGCTCTCTTTGACCGATGTAGATGGGAGCAGGAGAAAGCCTTTTTTCGTTGGTACATAGAGTTTTACACCGTTCATCCTGGCTGAGTGAACACTTTTAAACTGGTCTTGGGAAAGTCCGGTGGTTCTCTGCCGGTATTCATCCCAGAAACGATTCCAGCTTTTGTCATCCTGCAGGATTGGATTTATCTGTATCAGGCCGTTTTCCTGCATCCTGCCGAGGTGGTAGATTACGGTTGTTCTCCCTACGCCGAGGCTTTCTGAAATATGTGATGCTGAAAGTCCCACGCCGGTGTCGCAGTTATAGAGGGATTCAAGTATTTTTACGCTTGTTTCGGTTGATAGGATTTTTCCGAACTCCAGGCTTTTTTCGCCCAGCGGCAGGACGTGGAAGTGCTCCTCGATTTGAGTGAGCATAGGGTCGTCGCGCATTATACTTTATTTTATGTCTTGTTCTGTTTTATAAGGTTTTCTTCATGGTGTCAAAAAATATTGACAAATAAAAAAGGCAGCCGCAACGGGCTGCCAGGGAAGACGAGCTGCGCCTAAACACTACTCCAGATAACCGTAGTACACATCCCTTTGAACAGGAAGATCAAGACTGTTAATCTCCCGCAGATCATCGAGGCTGTTCATCTTAATCCTGCCATCAGAGATTGTGTACAAAACGTCGTCCATGTAAAGCGACCGCTTCACCGAAAATTCAGAGCCCGGATAATAGGAGCCGCTTTTCAGAAAGAGCGATTCATCCTCAACATGGCTGATTCTACCCTTAAGTTCAAAGCCGGTTTCAGTGTCAAGGCTGAATACATAGGCGCCCTGCCAGACATACTCTCCGTAGGCCCACTCAGCAAGACCTGCTGGATACTGTTCTTCGAAGATTTCGGCCAACAGCACCGGAATTACGAGCAGGTTTTTCTCCCGGTTGAAGAGAAAGGCCCGATGATCCCGCAGCGCATAGGAATCTGTTCCCCGCTCGCCGAGCGTAACCTTGGAAATCTCCTTCGGCCGCGAAACATCGCTAACGTCGAAGAGCGCGAGCTTTAATCCCTGATACCATGCGAAATCCCCGTTTTCAGCAGGAGCCGCCTCCTTACCCAACCCGATTACATGGTTTTCATCATAGGGGTGCAGATAATCCGAGTAGCCCGGGACCTTGAGCTTGCCCAGAAGACGGGGCTTTTTTGGGTCTGCCAGGTCGATTACAAAGAGGGGGTCCACCTTTTTGAAGGTCACAAGATAGGCGCGTTTGCCCATGAACCTTGCCGAGTAGATCCGCTCGCCCGGAGCCAGGTCTTCCAACGCGCCCCGGATTTCAAGCCCACCGTCTAAAATATAGATGTGATTTGCTGAAAGACCTCTGCCTCTTGAAAACTGGCCGGTTGTGGTCGCGATTCTGAAATAACCATTGTACTCATCCATTGAGAACTGGTTCAGCACTCGGCCGGGGACAGACCCGCTCGCCTTATATTCTATTTCGCCCTCCGTGATAGCTATTTTGTGGACAACTGTTTTTTCAGTTTTCTTAGACCGCTCACGTTCTAAGTCTTCAAATCTTTTTTCAGCCAGCACTTCAAGCCGCTGCCTATCAGAATCTGTGAGGGCGTCAAAGTATTTTTCAACAACCTTGTCAATCTTCTGTTGCTTTTCTACCTCCGCCAGATCAGAGTCTTTAATCCGATTTATCTCAGCCGAGACATAGATGGACACAAGAGGCTGCAGAACAGTGTCGAAAGCGCGTTCATAGAGCACGGGTTCAGGCATCATCCTCTGATAGGTGATGTACACGTTTTTCTGGGATACAAACAAGTTTTGAGCCGAGCCGAGAAGATAGATCTTGGCCCCTACAGGGTCTTCCGCACTCTGGATGTTCACCGACGCGATTGTGGTGAATGAATAGGAATAACCGGATTCATCGAAGTAATAGACATCAGGCTTTAGGGCTGCACCCTTTGAGTCAGAAACCTCTGGAACCGAAATCACGCCTTCATAATATCTGGGATATTCATTTGCGATTATATACACGTAATTGCCGATCATGCGGGAGTTAAAGTAGTAGCCGTCAAGCGAGACGCTGCGCACAAGCACTGGCTCCTCCCGATTCTCTATGTTATAAATATGCAGCGACGCATATTCCCGGTTCATCCGCCCAGGATAGGGTTCCACTAGTTCTGGAGCTACGGACGAGGACATCCTCTTTTCCAGCGTCTCGTCTAAGGAGGCATACTCATAGGTGTTTCCAAGTACGATGAGCCTGCCGCCGTTTATGAAGATCTCCTGCGCGTTACCCCTGATTTCGATTTGTGAAAGCAGCTTTGCAGATTCAGCCGGATAGGCGTCAACTATGGACACGGTGTTTCCAGTAAGCATGTAGATGTATCGTCCGTCGTTTTTTACAATATCCGCTTCGTCAACGCCAGCCACCTGAATATTTGTCGTGGAAAAGTCTGCAGCGCCATCACTAGATTCCAAGGCACTCTGTGCGCCTGCTTTTTCCAGCATAGGCGCGGCAGCCATATCCATCACCATCGTTTCGTACCCTCGGTATGCTCTTGAACTCTTTTTATCCTCAAGAAATTTTGTTATCTCCTGTGCTGTGTTGAATTTTTTCAAGCCCCCTTCCGCGAGAATTCGGCTTTGGTTCAGACCTGTTTTATTTGTCTCCGAAACATGTGGTTCTGTTACTA
>QIDD01000047.1 GCA_003230355.1 Methanobacteriota archaeon | reverse complement strand
CAAGTCCGCCTCTCTTTGATGCAAGGACTTTTTTCAGCCCATCCCGTGCAGACGCGCCGGAGTTGATTGTAAGAACGTCTGTGTTCATCACCTGTTTAACAGAGTCGTTGATTGAGGATAGAAAGTTACCGCGATGGGCGTTTTTTATGAGCTGGTATTTCCCTCCGCCTCCGAGGAGATCAACTATATCGCTTGAACCCACAATCCCAAGGAGCCGCCCAGTCCCGGAGTCGGTTATGGGAAGCCTTCTAAACCTGTTTTTGACCATGACCTCTACTGCGGATTTAATCGTAGATGTGGGCGGTGTTGTGACAACATCTGATGTTGCGAGGTCCACTATTGAGCCTGATTTCGACCAGTCCTGCATGCTATCCCTCAAGCTCTTCGCGGCAGTCGTCGCAGAGGTATCTGCCGTCCACCTTTGTCAGGTTATCAGTGAATGTCCCGCACTCGTCGCAGATCCCGCCCTCGGTAATCACATCAGAGGCAGCCTCAATCGCTTCATCAGGGTTTGCGCATATCGCATAGAGTTCTCTGAGGACTTCGATCGTGTTTGGAGATATAACAAGGATATCTGACGCTGTGATAATGCCTTTAATCTTCCCCTCCTCGGTTACTGCAAGCCGGCGGATGCCCTTTTTCACCATCTTTTTCGCAGCATCGGTAATCGTCTTTTCACTGGGAATAGTGACCAGATCAGTTGACATGATATCCTTTGCAAAAACGGTTTTCGGATTCTTACCTGCTCCCACGACTTTGTAGCAGATATCCCGTTCGGTTACAATGCCTTCATTGTCCCCGTTTTCAGTGATAATTATTGATCCGACTTTATGTTCAGACATAATCCTGGCAACCTCGACAACAGTTGCGCCGGGCCCTGCTGTAATGAGGTTTGTTGACATCGCTTCTTTTATTCTTACGCTAGTTTCCATCAGAATCCTCCAGTGTATACTTTTATCAGGTCATGCTATACTTATCTTTTTTGTTTTGCCGTTTTTTGTTTTGAAGTGCAGTTAGGGTCGATGCAACTTAAAATCTTTTTGCGGCCGAAACTGAGGCCCACCATTGGAAGGCCGCAGGCGTTGCAGGTCTTATCAGTAGGCTTTATCGGCACCTTCTGAGGCAGGGGAAAGGAATTTCTGCACTTGGGATAGCCGCTGCATCCGATGAACTGCTTGCCGGTCTTCGGATTCTTAACAATGCGCAGCTCACCATCACACTCACTACAGTCGCCTACAAACTCCTGCTTGCGCTTTGTAACAGTAAAGGCCTCGAACAATAGGGCGCCGATTTCGCTTTCCTTCTCCTTGAACTCGGCAATAACCTTAACAAGTTCTTCCTTCGCCTCCGAAAGCACCGCCTCCTTCGACGTCTCATTCACCCGGATCTTTTCAACAGACTCTTCAAATCGCCGTGTAAGCTCTTCATCGATTATCTCAGGCACATAGCGTTCAAGCGCGCCGATAACCGCCATTCCTGCACCTGTAACCTTCATCGGTATTTCTTTGATGTATCTGCGCCGATAAAGTGTGTCAACTATCTCAGCTCTGGTTGCCTTTGTGCCAAGCCCCTTGGCCTCAAGCTCGCGGATAAGTGAGGCAGGATTATATCTGAAAGGCGGCTTAGTCTCACCCTCAGAAATCTCTACGTCAAGCACAGGCAGAAGAGCGCCACCCTGAATACTTGGAAGCACTTTTTCATCGATCTTCACATAGGGATAGTATTCAAACCAGCCTCTGGACTTAATCACCGTGGCTGCGAAGAAATATGGCTGCGTTCCAAGCGTGACATCAACCGTCGTGGTTTCAAGAACCGCGGTTTCGCCGAAGGTTGCCAGAAACCGGTGGACAATGAGCTTGTAAAGCTTTTCTTCAAGGGTGCCCAGCTTCTTTGGAGCAACACTGGTTGGATAAATAGCTGGATGCGCGGGGTCGTCTTTTTTCCCCTGACGTGGATAGAGTTTTTCTTTTTCTAAAAGACGGGCAGCCGATTCAAAGCCCTTCAACTTCGACAATGCTTCGATAAGCCTTCGAAAACCGATTGCCGGCGGATACTTCTGCGAACTCGTACGGGGATAGGAGATGAGCCCGCTTTCATAGAGTGTCTGGGCAAGCTCCTGCGTCTTTTTGGGATTGAAACGAAAGACCCGGTAGGCTTCGCTCTGCAGCTCACCGAGATCAAATGGTACAGGGGGATATCTATTCTTCTCCTCCTTTGAAATCTCAGCCACATTTGCTTCAGAAACCCTTGAATCTTTAAGCACTGCTTCTGCCTCGGCCTTGTCTGAAAAACGGCCCTTGCGATGCCCTGCTTTTATCTTGGACCCGCCCACGTCCAGATGAGCAAATAATTCGTAGAACGCTTCAGGAATAAAGGCTTCAATTTCCCGCTCCCGCTTCACAAGAATAGCGAGCGCCGGCGTCTGCACCCTGCCCGCGGAAATCGAGAATCTCCCGCCTTTCATCCTTGTTGAGTGCATTAGCGCACGTGAAATATTGATGCCCCAGTACCAATCCATAATATGGCGGGCTTCACCGGCATCGGCAAGGCCGTGGTCAACCCGGTCAAGCTCTTCAAAGGCGCGGCGCAGGTCATGGGAAACCAGGGTTGAAAACCGCATCCTCTCAGCTTCTGTCTTGCCGCAGGAAAAGCGTAGCGCGTTAAAGCCCAAAAGCTCGCCCTCAATATCCCAGTCAGTAGCGATGATAAATCGGTCCGCATCCTTTGAAAGACTGTGCAATGTGTCAATATAACCTTTGGTATAATACTTGCCCTTATCAATCTCATAAAGGGGCTGCCATGAGATGTCAAACTCTGGAAAATCGAATCCATCCCTGCCTGCTTTCAGGCTGTAGAGATGCCCGGCTGCAGAGGCTACATAGATTTCGTCGCCATTCTGCTCAATCTGAAAATATGACACACGGCCGTGCCTCTTGCGGGTCGCAGTCCCCGGCAGCGCGTAGGCTATCCTCTGAGAAACCTTGGGCTTTTCCGTTATAATCAGCGTCTTCATTTTAAATTCAGCCTCGGACATTCATTGCACTATAATATATTAATCTGTTGATAAGCGCCCTTTTTAATCTTAACTAAATAATGTCTCTTGCGTTTTTTTATAACTTCTCACATAAACTGGAGCCGTCGTTAAAGCTAAAAAGTATAATTTACTCTCATAACGCTTCGGATATATGGTCGTCTTCGTTTCATGTTTTCCCGGCTCAGAACAAACGAGGCCCAAGTCCAAATCAGGAGGAGAACTAAAAGAGTTGAGGCGAAAGATCAACGTGCTATCAGAGAAATTAACCTAAATATTTAAATCAAAAAACACTTGTTCTAAAAAAAGGTGAAGAATGAAAGACAGAAAATATTACTTATTAATAGGGGTTTTCCTACTGTTTTCAATCTTACTGACAATGATTGTTACCCAGAATAGATTGATTGGTGAGGATTCAACCCTTCATCTTGAGCTTTCAAATGCATGGTTTGAAGGTAAAATTCCATTTATTACTCCAGATAATTTTCGGGGAGGTTACCCTTATCCCCCATTCTTACACCTGCTGGTTGCTTTTTTAGCCAGGTTGTTTTTCTCCACGCCATTTGCAGTCATGATCGTTCTACAGTTTTTCACGTACACAGTTGTTTGTTTAGGGACGATCTACTTAGTTTATGACCAATTTGATTTGCGAGCATCGGTGTTTACCTTGTTTTTGCTGGCATCAAGTCCTGCATTTTGGGATAGAAGCGTTCAAGTTATCCCGCAGGCCGTAGATATGTTTTTAATTCCAGTGTCGATTTTACTATATTTGAAAGATAAAAACGTAGCGTCTATAGCAGCTTTTTCTATAATTATTCTTAATCATTCACTTTATGCTGTTCCGTTATTTATTGTCTTTTCTTTGGATGGTGTTTTTAAGAAGCGTTATAATTGGTTGAAGTTTGGTATTCCCGTGTTTTTAATATTGATGGGAGGAATGTTTTTCTTGGGTCATGGAACCGACGCTGTTGTTCAGGCGGGAGATATAAATAATGCTCAAGAAGCGAGCATACGGATGAACCCAATATTATTTGGGGTTAAGTATCTTGGGCTTCCGCTATTAATCGGCACAGTGCTATTAATATTTAAGTTCAAAAAGCTTGTGAAAACTGATTTAGGCAGAATTACGCTGTATTGGATTATTGGGCTGTTTACAGTTTTAATATGGTGGTATCCAGATAGATTTATCGAGTATGTGACTCAGCCAATAGCAATCGGGGCAGGGTATATTTTAACTGAGAGTAAGGTGGGTGGCGCTCTTCTGCCTAGTTTGGTCATTTACGGTTTTGGCATGATACTTGCTTTATTTGCATCGCTCTATTTTTCAAATTCCATTGGTTTTGATTTGACAGGCATTAATCCATTTCCAAATATTATGTAAGCTGGCTTTTTTCCAAACAAATGTATTTCTAAATATTCTGAGTAGATTTTTTATAATGAAGATGAACTTCTCTTTGATCCAAGTCGGGGGGATTATTGGTTTTACATTTTTGATTTGTTATACACTGAAGTCAACAAAGATGAGCCGCTTTTTTTCGAATGGGCACTGTCAATTAAGGAGCCTGAACAGCCTGCCAGATTCGGCGATAACCCATCAATTACTGAGTAAGTGTTCACAGCATAACTGATAAGCTATGGCCTTCATGAGATTGGGGTTCTCGACCGTTTTATTTCTCGTCTCAATACTTCGACGGTGTGCAGGGCATCCTTTTCATCGACGATAAATGCGGTTTCAGCATGGCTTGACATCATCTCAACCACGTTGATCCGCTCTAGTGCGAGGATGTTTGCCAGATGGGCGAGTACACCCGGTGTTTTCGTTATCTCGCCAGGGCTTTTTACTACAACGATTGCCAGGTCTGAGCATACCTCTAAAACATCACTTCCAAGGGATTGGCGAACCCGTTCAATCGATGCATCGTCTGCAACTATTGTCAGGCTTTCCATGCCCTGCAACAGGATGTATGTTCCTTCGGTTAGAATCCTCTTTTTTAGGATTTCCATACGCTTCTGGCCAATACCGACTGTGGCCGCTGCCATATCATATTTGAGGTTGACTGCGCTTCTTGCAAGAATGTTTTCCAGCCCCGCTGCCTCGGATTTACGCTTTTTTTGGGGCAGCCTACGCAGGGCTGTGACAATACTCTGGATGTTTGGCGGTGTATCGAGATGGGATGAAACGTCTCCATGAATGAGTCTTGCCAGGCCCCGGTTGTTTATAATCCCCATGGCCATGTACCTGTCGAGGTATGGGTATTTCGCAAGCGCCCGCCGTGTTGCCTCAGATATGTTCATAATCCCGCCAAATGTTTCATTTACTTTCATTTTGAGTCAAATATGACAGAAATATTAAATAAGTGACACATACTTAATACTTTTGGTGCAACAGATGCAGGCAGTACTGGTACTTGAAGACGGCACAATCCTACGGGGAGAGGGATTCGGAGCAGAAGCAGAGGTCTATGGCGAGGCCGTGTTCAACACAAGCATGAGCGGCTACCAGGAGGCGCTCACAGACCCCAGCTACAAAGGCCAGATACTCACACTCACATATCCTCTCATCGGAAACTACGGCATCAACACAGAGGATTTCGAGTCTGAAAAGATACAGGTCGAAGGATTCGTGGTGCGGGAAAACTGCCAAGCGCCGTCGCATCAAGCATCAGAAAAAACAATAGATCGGTTTCTCAGCGAGCAAGGGATTCCAGGGATTTCAGGCGTTGACACACGCTCGCTCACAATCAGCCTGCGCGCCCATGGCACGATGAAAGCCCTGCTCAAAACATCATCGGAAAAGATCGACACAGATGGACTCGTTGAATCCGTGCGACAGAGTCCACATATCACCGAGATGGACCTTGTGCATCAGGTCACAGCCAAAGAACCAAAAAAACATGATGTCGGCGGAAAAACACACGTTGCCATTCTTGACTGCGGCATGAAGCTTGGAATCCAAAACAGCCTGCTCCAGCGAAAGGTGAACGTAACCGTGGTTCCAGCGTCAATTTCGGCAAAAGATATTCTCGCGCTTGAAGCTGACGGAATGCTTGTTACAAACGGACCCGGCGATCCCACAAGGGCGGATTACGTGATCAAAACAATAGCATCCCTTAAAGAGGAGCTGCCAATATTTGGAATATGCTTCGGAAACCAGCTCACATCCCTCGCACTCGGCGCAGAAACATACAAGCTCAAGTTCGGCCATCGGGGCTCAAACCAGCCGGTGAAAGACCTCGCAACAGGCCGGGTCTATATCACATCTCAGAACCACGGATTCGCCGTGGACGCAGAATCCCTCGAAGACACAGGACTTGAAGTCTCACATATCAACCTCAACGACCAAACAGTGGAAGGCGTCAAGCACAAGGAGCTTCCAATCGCAACAGTCCAATATCACCCCGAGGCCAACCCAGGGCCGAAAGACAGCGCCTACCTCTTCGACGAGTTCATCAAAGTGATGGAGGAGTGGAAAAAATGAAGCTCAAGAGAGAAGAGGATATGTATGAAATCATTGGTGAATATTTTGAAAAAGAATGTTATGAAACAATAATTGATAAACCAGCTAGGAGCGGGATTAAGTTTGATCTATTAAAGGGGTGGTATGTTGATGTCGCGGGGATCAAAAGAGATAAAAATCCTCAAGAATTAATTGCGGTGGAAGCAAAAAATAATCTTGGAGCACAGTCAGTTGTTCAAGCCATTTCTCAGGCTGAGATGTACAGAAGCGCTTTTAATAAAGTTTATGTAGCTTTCCCAGAATCAGATTTTGATTCAAAAGAGAATGAAAAAGTAAAAAACGAAATAACTGAATTATGTGATGCTAAAGGTATTGGAATA
>QIDD01000046.1 GCA_003230355.1 Methanobacteriota archaeon | reverse complement strand
GGTGAGTGAAGAAAAAAGCTTAATAGGTGTGCTCTCTAGTTGTGGCCATGGAATTTGTGTTTCTCGGCACAGGCGGCGGGCGGTGGATGACGATTACACAGAGAAGGCATACCGGCGGTTTTCGCATCCACGGCAAGCAGAATATACATGTTGACCCTGGCGCGGGAGCGGTTGCGCGGGTAGCGTCAAAACGGATAGACCCTCTTTTAACAAAAGCTGTGCTGGTCTCACACTGCCATCCCGACCACTATACCGATGCCGAGGTGTTCATCGAGGCTATGACAAAGGGGATGACAAAAAAAGCAGGGCTCCTTGCCGCGAGTAGAAGCGTAATTCATGGTAATTCTGAGCTTGGGCCGGCTGTTTCCAGGTATCATCGAAGCAGGCTTGCTGAGGAGCTTGTCCTCTCGCCGGGTGACACATTTAAAATCGGTGATATGGGCGTGGAGGCGCTTCCAACACGGCACAGCGACCCAGACGGTGTGGGATTCAAATTCTACACTGACCACGGTATTATCACCTATACCAGCGATACAGAATATTTTGATGAAATGGCAGAAGTATATCGGGACTCAAACCTCATGATTATCAACGTGATCCGGCCGAAGAATGAGCATTTGAAGTGGCATCTTTGCAGTGATGAGGTGATAAAGATTTTAAATGAGATAAGGCCACAGACAGCGATTATAAGCCATTTCGGGATGAAGATGATCCCTGTTGCAATGCAGGAGGCTTCTCGCATTGAGCGCGAGACAGGTGTGCAGGTGATTGCGGCCCGTGATGGAATGAGGTACATGTGGAAATGACAGATAGAATCGAGCCCAAGATCGGGGAGAAACGGTGGAAAAAAGACCTTGAACCTGAGATATATAAGACTTGGAAAGAAAGCGGCGCCTACAAGTTTGTGCGGGACTCAAGCCGGCCGGTGTACTCGATTGACACGCCGCCGCCCTATGTGAACACGCCCGTGCACATCGGCCAGGCCACCACCTATGTGATGATGGATATGTTCGCACGGTTTCGGAGGATGACGGGAAGCAATGTACTTTTCCCGTTGGGATTGGATCGAAACGGGCTTCCAATCGAGATGGCGGTGGAAAAGAAATTCAAAGTTCGGCTCAGCAGCACGGACCGGGAGAAGTTCATCGAACTCTGCCACCGTGTGCTTGAAGAATCATCGGCTGAAACAGAGGACTCTTTTCTGCGCCTCGGCATCGGATTCAACTCATGGAAAGTTGGAAGCGAGATCGGCGATGTCTATCTCACAGACTCGCCTGAGTATCGGGCGCTTACACAGGAGACATTCATCGACCTCTGGAATAAAGACCTCATCTACGAGGCGGCGCGAATCAACAACTTCTGCCCCGGCTGCCAGACAACAATTGCCGACTCCGAGATCGAGTACAAAGAAATATCCACATATTTCAACAACATCAAATTCACTGTGAAAGAAACAGGTGAGGAGATAGTAATCGGAACAACACGGCCTGAGCTTGTGTGCACCTGCGGAATGGTGATTTTCAACCCTGACGACGAGCGCTACCAGCACCTTGACGGCTTAACAGCTATCTCGCCGGTCTTTGAAAAAGAAGTCCCGATCCGGGCGCATCCAATGGCTGATCCTGAGAAGGGTACAGGGCTTGTTATGATGTGCAGCGCCGGCGACACATCTGACATTCGTTTTTTCATTGAGATGAAGCTTGAACCCCTTATCGCTATCAACGCTGACGGGACTATGAATGAGCATGCAGGCTTCTTATCGGGTCTCAAGGTTCGCGAGGCACGAAGGAAGATGATAGCTGAGCTTGAGGCGCGGGGGCTTCTCGTCGACCAGGTGCAGGTGATGCACCGCACACCGGTCTGTGAGCGCTCAAAGGATGAGGTTGAATTCATTGAGATGCCTGAGTTCTATCTGAAACAGGTGGATTTCAAGGATAAGATGCGAGAGCTCGCCTTTGAAATGGATTTTTATGCGCCTGAGAGCAGGCAGATACTTTTAAGCTGGATAGACTCCGTGTCTATCGACTGGCCAATTTCGCGCAGGCGTTACTATGCCACTGAGATACCGCTCTGGTACTGCGAGGGCTGCGGCGAGCCGATTCTCCCTCCCAAGGGCAGATACTACCAGCCATGGAGAGAGGGCCCACCTGTTGATGCGTGTCCAAAGTGCGGCGGCTGCGATTTCAGAGGTGAGGAACGGGTCTTTGACACCTGGTTCGATTCATCGATCACACCGCTAAACATCTTGAAATATTCACGGGACGATGAGTTTTTCGAGAAAAACAGCCCCTGCACACTGCGACCGCAGGGCAAAGAGATCATCCGCACATGGCTTTACTACACAGTCCTCAAAGACTACCTGCTCACGGGTAAGGTGATATTCAGGGATGTGTGGATAAACTATCACATCGTCGATGAGAAAGGGCATAAGATGAGCAAGTCCCTGGGTAACGTGATTGATCCCAAAGATATTCTGGATCGCTTCGGCGCTGAGCCGTTCAGGTTGTGGGCAGCAATCGAGGGTAATCTTGTGAAAACAGATTTCAGGTGCAGCTTTGATCGTATCGACGGCGCGAAGAAGACGATAACCAAGCTTTGGAACGTGGCGCGTTTTATCTCGATGTTTGCTGATGTGCGCGGAGTTGAACCCGCTAAGCTTTGCGAGGCTGACAAGTGGATCATTGAAGAGACCAGCAGGCTTGTTGAATACACGCGAAAAAGCTATGAAAACTATGATTTCCACGGCCCGGCAACAAGGATCAAGCACTTTATCTGGGAGACCTTCGCATCCCACTACATCGAGCTTGTGAAAAGCAGGGCCTACAACAGGGATGAAGGGTTCACCGATGCGGAGCAGGAGTCGGTCCACTACACGCTGCACTATGTGCTTGAAATCCTTTTGAAGCTTCTTGCACCGATTGTTCCATTCATCACATACAGGATATACATGGACCTGCGCGCAGAAGACATTCACTTCACAGATTTTCCAGAGGCCGCCGAACGTTTTGAACAAGGCTTCACATCGGATGAGTTAACCGATTTGAACAGCCTTGTGTGGAAGTCGAAAAAAGACCGCGGACTATCCCTTCGTGAGAGCGTTAAAAAACTAACGGTTCCTGAGCGCTTCAAAGGCATAGAAAAAGATATAATGAGCATGCACAATGTAATAGAGATAGACTACGGGTCTGAAATCGAGGTTGCACTCTGAAAAATGAATGGTGGGTTTGAAAGATGGACAATCGACAGTTGACTTCCCGGCTCTCTGGAACAGTGTTACTGCTGGTTTTAGCGTTGGTTTTAGCTGCATCTGGCTGCCTGTCAATAAATGGCGGCCCAGCCGGCGATACATCTCCCTCCGTAAATGTCGTATGCAACCAGCCATATATTGTCGACGGCTCTGAGTGCTGCCTCGACCGCAACTCAAACAGCCTCTGCGACAACCAGGAGTCAACACCTCCTCCTCCGCAGACAACCGCGGCGCCTGCAACACATTCGCCTCAGACCCAGCCTCCAACTACACTTCCAGAAACAACATCTACAACATCTCCTACAACTACAGAATTATCAACCTCGACAACTGCTGAATCATCAACAACGACAACATCTATTCCGACAACTACGACTACCACGTCAACGACAACCACCACCAGTGCTCCGACAACTACAACAACTACTACAAGCAGTACAACGACAAACACTTACCCAGCAGACGGTATTTACCCCTGCAGCCAGGGCCCGGCAGGATATGAATTTCCCCATGGCATATGCCAAAATGATTGTCCGCAAGGACTGGAATGCGAACCCCTCACCTGCACATGCCAATAAAACTGGGCCCAGTTCTGTTTGCTTCATCGCATGGTAGAAACTTATTTAAATGCTGCAGGAGAAAATCAAAAGAGAGGATATTTGAGGTGGAATAAGTGGTTAAAACAAGGGATGTTGTAGTTATTCTAATTCTAGCTATTTTTGCCTCTGGCTGTCTGTCAACAAGCGGAGACACTGGGGGGGAAACAGATATCGTTGGTTCTGAAATCACATGCACACCACCGTATATCGTGGCCGGCTCATCCTGCTGTCTTGATGAAAACTCAAATAAGATATGTGATGTTGACGAGGAAGACGCGCCCGCAACTCCTGCTCCAACAACGCGTGCTCCGATAACTGCGCCTCCTACAACGAGGGCGCCCGCAACCCAGCCGCCGCAGACAACAGCTGCTCCAGCAACGCTTCCACCCACAACTCAGCCTCCAACAACCCTAGCAAAGGCAACTACCACTTCCACCACTTCGACGACTACCTCGTCAACTACAACACTCCCGGCAACTCCGCCACCTCCCAAACTCAGCAAAACCGATAATCTCCGCCAATACATGGGTGATATTTCAGGCTACACCACTGACGGCCGCGGACCCTACGACCTGTGTCTGGACATCTGTGATTGGGCTGAGAAATACACTAAGCAGCCTATTGAACCCGGCAAATCCAAGTCTGTAAAGGTGGAGTTTTATATTCAGCCCAGCAGTGCTGCTGCCGTGGTTTGGGCTCAGGAGACGCATTTCGCTAATCAAAGCGCTGACAGCAAAAATTGGAAGCTGACAACTTTTAAGGGTTATTCTGCAAACAAAAAGGTATTAACCGACATAGTTATCTCGGATAGCAAGGAGTCTCAAGTTTTCTTGAGGGTTGCCGTCGGAAATGTTGGAATTCAAGCTCAATTGACACAGCGCGTTAGTAAATATGGTGAGCTGACACCCATAGAGGAGCTTGAAGCGATTGTAGATGAGGTTACGGGTGCAGTGATTTCTAAGCTGGGTTAGTGTTCAAAGCGCTGTGATTTTTTTAAAATAGTGGCGTTCCAATCTCCGTGCTTTCGTCTATTAATTCGGCCATCTTTTTCAGGTGCTCATTTATCGTGTAACCCGGTTCGAGGTCTATTCCTGATCTAGCGATTTTTTGCAGTTCTTTTTGGAATTTTTCGCTTTCCGCTTCGAGCTGGCTGCGACTTTTCTGATTTGATATCTGTCTGATTTGCTCTGGCGGCGTGGTTGAGGTGTAGCCGAAGATTTCTTCTTTTAGTTTTTCGATTTTGTCCAATGCCCTTTGGTTTGTTATCTGTCTATATGTGATGGTCCAGTGGTTTTTCAGGTTCATGAGTTTTTGATGTGTTTCTTTTGTGATCTCTATTGTGGGCATGTCTTTCACCAGTTTTTTTATGGGTTTATTAGGCTTTCTGTATTATGTTGTTTTGTCGGAGACTAAACAGCAAGATTTAAATACCTGCCAAACACCAACTAAAAACATGAAAGAAATAAAAATCACACTCCCAGAAAAAGAAGACCTCGACGAAGCAATGCTCGGCGTGCTCAAATTCTTCCTAGACTCAGAAGCCAAATCCAAAATATACCTCTACCTCAGAAAAAAAGGCCCCTCCACATCACAGGAAATCTCAAAAGGCGCAAACCTCTACTCCAGCTCAACACGAGAAGCGCTAGCGGAGATGACAAAAAAAGGCACAGTCACACGGGAAAAACTCGCAACAGAAGCCGCAGGGAAAAAACCCTACATCTACGAAGCCATCCCGCCGGGCGAGCTGATTAAAAAGAAGATCGGCGGAATCGAATCCAAACTCAACAAACTCCTAAACCTCGACAGCAGCTTAAAAGAAGGTAAAAAAGCAAAAGCACCCAAGATGCCCTACCGGGTAAGAATCGAAAAAACAGTGGACGAAAAAGGAGAAGAACAAGTCACAATTGAAAGCAGCTCAGATGAAGAGAATCAGTAACACTCACACATACATCCGCGAGTTTTCTAAAAAAACATTAAAACAGTGGATTCAAAATTTAAGTCTGAAGCCCTTTTCCCAGCTTATGACCTCGGCTGGGTTATGGAGTAGGTAAAGGTCCAGTGCTTTGAAATGCGCTCCCGCCGGTATTCAAAACCCTCTGGAGGGAATTTACGCATACTCTTCAGCGCCACCTTACACCCCGCCGTTCCAAGGGCGCCTCGAATCTCGCGCTCAGTAAAATACCTTTTTTTATGCACCCTTAGAAAATCAATTATATCTGACTGGCCCATAACCCTTTTTTCAACGTCCCAAGTATTTAAGGGATTTTTTAAAAAAAATTAAACAAAGCCAAACATTAACAATATTCTAGAAGAGTCTTTCAGAAAACTTATTAAACATGGGGGTATAGTATAAGATATGGCTAGAGGACATGTGGTGCGGGTTTTTAGAGTTAAAATGTCTGAGAACATGGCAAATGGGTTGGAGGAGCTTGTAAAAGAAGGCTGTTATGTTAGTTATGCAGACGCCTTGAGGCATGCGTTGAATCTGCTTTTAAAGGAAAATCGCGAGCAAGAGTTCAGACTTGTCCATCCTCCTCATGAGGAGATTCAAAGAGAGAGAGAATCTTCGTCCAATAAGTCAAAAACACCTTTCCCTTTGCAGTAGTATAATAGACTGCGCTCTTTTTCTTGCCTGCCCGCTCTTCAATGCATCCTGAGTTAATGAGAAATGTTAGGTAGTTTTTCATCTGTTTCCCGCTTAGATTAGCCTCATAAAGTATCTGGGTCTTTTTAGCGCCGTCAGCGGTGCTTTTCAGGATAAACGCCAGAATCGACATCTCAGAGCGGCGGGTGTTAAGCTTGAATAAATCGATGTCCTTTAGGTCTGCACTTGTAAGTGCATTGAGGCTTTTTTCATATTCCTCCATAAAGCCTTCATCGATAAGTTCAAAGGCGCGCCTCAGCTTGTCCTGATCAATGTTATCTGGAACTGGTAAAGAGCCAACAAGGCTTTTCAGATCAGACTCCGGGTTATGGGGCGGTGTGTCTTCGCTTCCGGCAGGGTTGTTTGGAATGTCAATTACAACCAGGCCTTTT